>DATGFI010000556.1:0-9646 GCA_035309205.1 Planctomycetota bacterium
ACTTCTTCATCTCCATGGCCGAGCGGCGCTCGATGATCATCCGCTTCACGTCCTCGTCGACCGGCAGAGCCTCGAGGATGGCGAATCGGCCGCGGTAACCGTTGGCGCAGGAAGTGCAGCCCACGGCCCGCCACATCTTGAGATCTTCTCGGTCCTCTTCCCGGAAACCCAGCTTCTGCAGGTCATCCCACGGCGGGATGGCCTCGACGGGCTGCTTGCAGCGGTCGCAGAGCTTGCGGCACAGGCGCTGGGCCGCCACCAGGATCAGGGACGACGACACCATGAACGGGTCGATGCCCATGTCGACCAGACGCGTGATCGAGCTCGCTGCGTCGTTCGTGTGCAGCGTCGAGAAGACCAGGTGGCCCGTGATGGCGGCCTTGACCGCGATATCGGCCGTCTCGAAATCTCGGATTTCGCCGATCATGATCGTGTCGGGGTCCTGTCGCAGCAGGCTTCGGAGGGCCGAGGCGAACGTCAGGCCGCGCTTCACGTTGACCGGGACCTGGATCACGCCCTCGAGCTGGTATTCCACCGGGTCCTCGACGGTGCAGACATTCTCCTCTGGATCGAGAACCTCGCGCAGCGAGGCATAGAGGGTCGTCGATTTGCCCGAGCCCGTGGGCCCGGTCACCAGAAGCATGCCGTAAGAGGCCGACAGCGCCTTGCGGAATGCCGTTTCGGCGAAGGGTTCGAACCCGAGCTTGTCGATGCCGATGTTCAGGCTGGACGAGTCCAGGATGCGCAACACGGCCTTTTCGCCGTGGATCGTCGGGAGGATGGACACGCGGAAGTCGACCTGGCGGCCTTCGAACTTGACCTGGAATTTGCCGTCCTGCGGGACCCGGCGCTCGGCGATATCCAGGGACGACATGATCTTGATGCGCGAGATCATGGAATTGACCATGGACTTCGGAGGCATGCGGTTCTGCTTGAGGACTTCGTCCAGGCTCTTCAGGACGCCGTCCATGCGGTAGCGGATGCTGACCGACTTCTCGTACGGCTCGATGTGGATGTCGCTCGCCTTCGACTTGAGGGCCTGAGCGATAATGTTGTTCACGAGCTTGACGACTCCGGACTCCCCCTCGGTGATCGCGGACAGGTCGATCTGCTCATCCTCGGCTTCCTTCTTCAGCTCGACCGACGTCCCGCCGTTCTCCTCCTCGAGGTCGCCCAGCAGCTTCTCCATCTGGGCCGCCTCGGGGTTATAGGCCTTCTGGATGGCCTTTCGGATCGCCCTCTCGCTGGAGACGACCGGCCGGAGGTCGCACGTCGTGAGGGTCCGAACGTCGTCGAGCTTGAGGATGTCGAAGGGGTTGCCCACGGCCAGGGTCAGGATGTTCCCGATCTTCGACAGAGGGAGCACGCAGTAGTAGGTGGCCAGTTCCTGGTTGATGACCTGAAGGGCGTCCTCGTCGACAATGGCCTTCTCCACGTCGACCGGAGGAATGTTCGTCTCGAGAGAGATCGCCGACAGGTATCCCATCTCGTCGACCATGTCCCGCTCCAGGAGAACGTCCGCGTAGGAGCGGTTCTCGCGGTCGGCGATGCCGGCGGCCTCCTCGGCCTTGGACTCGTCGAGCACGCCGTGCTTCACGAGCACTTTCCGGATGCGCTGGTAGAACTTGTCCTTGATGGCCATCGGCTACTTCCTCGGTTGGATCTGGGTTCCCGGACGGACGGCGGCCGGGGCGGCCGGGGCGGCCGGCGGAGGCGCCCCGGGAACGGCGGGCACCCCGGGTTTCGGGACCGGAGGCTTGGGCGCGCCGGGCTTGGCCAGCGCGCTTCCGTTCAAGGGCACGTTCTTGTCGAGCGCCTGCTGAACCTGGCTCCAGGTGGACACGTACACGAAGATCTGCGAGCCGGACACGCGCTCCAGCTTTTCGAAGATCTCGGGGCTGATGACGTTGGCGATCGCCACCAGGAGCGTCTTTCCGATCTTGTCCAGCACCACGAACTGGTTCTGCCACATCAGCTCGGCCGGCACGGCCTGGACGCCGTCCTTGTTGATGCGGTAGCGTGACGCGTCGATGTAGGGGAGTCCGGATTGCTTCACCAGGGTGCGGGCGATGTCCGACTCCGTCACGAAACCCATCGACACCAGGATCTCGCCGAAGCTCTCCCCCGTGGCGCGCTGGCGACGGAGGGCCTCCTGGACCTGGTCATCTTTGACCAGGCCCTCGTCGATGAGGACCTCCCCCATCTTCTTCCGGATCAGCTTGGCGATTTGAACCATGTTTTCTAATTCGACCGATCGTTACCCGCGCTGGAACGTCTTTTTCAGGTCATCGACGTCGCCGGAATACTGGAGGGCGTCGTCGAAGGTCAGGTGTCCCGCCTTATGCAGCTCGTACAGCGACTGGTTCATGGTCTTCATCCCCATCTTTCCCGAAACCTGGATGATGGAGTATACCTGATGGGCCTTGTTTTCGCGGATCAACGAGCGAACTGCGGGATTGGCCAGCAGGATCTCCGAGGCCAGCGAGCGGCCCTTCCCGTTGGACTTGGGAATCAGCTGCTGGCAGAACACCGAGTTCAGGACGAAGGACAGCTGCGTGCGGATCTGCTGCTGCTGGCCCATCGGGAAGACGTCGACGATGCGATTGATCGTCTGGACGGCGTCGGAGGTGTGAAGCGTGGCGAACGTCAGGTGGCCCGTCTCGGCGATCGTGAGCGCCGCCTCGATCGTTTCCATGTCCCGCATCTCGCCGATCAGCACCACGTCCGGGTCCTGGCGCAGGACGCGGCGCAGCGACTCCTTGAAGCCGTGGGAGTCCGTCCCGATTTCGCGCTGGTTGATGAGGCAGTTCTTGTTCTTGTGCACGAACTCGATGGGATCCTCGATCGTGATGATGTGGTAGTTGCCCGTGCTGTTGACGTAATCGATCATGGCGGCGAGCGTTGTCGACTTTCCGGAGCCCGTCGCCCCCGTCACGAGCGTCAGGCCGCGGGGCTGATCGCACAGCGACTGGCAGACGCCGCGAGGAAGGCCCAGGTCGTCGAAGCTTCGGACCGCATGCGGCACGAGCCGGAACACGGCGCCGACCGAGCCGCGCTGCAGGAACACGTTGGTCCGGAAGCGGCCCAGGTTGTCGACCCCGAACGAAAAGTCCAGCTCGAGGTCCTTCTCGAACTTCGCGATCTGGTCCTCGGACAGGACGCCGTAGACAAGCTTCTGGGACTCTTCCTTGGTGAGCGTGTCGAACTCGGTCGGCATCAGCTTGCCGTCGATGCGGATCCGCGGCGGCGAGCCCGAGGCGATGTGGAGGTCCGAGCCTCCGCGCTGCACGAGCAACTGCAGGAGTTCTTCGAGGCTGACCATGCTATTCCTCTTCCTCCACGGGTTTTTTGGCCTTGGCGATCACCGCCTCGGCGAGTTTATGGGGCATCACGTCGTAATGGGACGGCTCGGTGGTGTAGGACCCCTCGCCGCCGGTCACCGACCGCAGCTGGGTCTCGTAATCCATGATCTCCATCATCGGGATGTGCGCGCGCACCACCTGCATCTGGCCCTGCGAATCCATGCCCTCGATGCGGCCGCGGCGCGAATTGAGGTCGCCCGTGATGTCGCCCATGAACCGGGAGGGAACCGTGATCTCGATGTGCACGATCGGCTCGAGGATCACGGGCTTGGATTTGGCGAACGCATCCTTGAACGCCTTCGACCCGGCCAGCTCGAACGAGGCCGGCCCAGAGTCGACGTCGTGATAGGATCCGTCGTAGACTTCCACCTCGACGTCGACCACGGGATAGCCCGCGATGACGCCCTTCTCGATGGTCTTCCGGATGCCCTTTTCGATCGCCGGGACGTACTGCTGGGGGATGCGTCCCTGGGAGATCGAGTCGGTGAACTTGAATCCGTCGCCTCGCGGGGTCGGCTTGATCCGGAGGTAGACCTCGCCGTATTGACCATGGCCGCCCGACTGCTTCTTGTGCTTGTGGTGCCCTTCCGCCGCCGCCAGGATCGCCTCCTTGAGGGCCAGTCGGGGCGGATGCGTGATCACCTCGACGTGAAACTTGCGCTTCAGCCTCTGCAGGATGATCTCGACGTGGAGCTTCGAGCGGCCCGTGATGACCAGCTCCCCCGTTCCGGGGTCCCGCGAGAAGTGGAAGGTCGGGTCGGAGTCCGCCATCTTGTGCATGGATTCGGACATCCGCGCCAGGTCCTGCTTGGTCTTGGGCTCGACCGCCATCGACACCATCGACAGCGGAAATTCGAACTTCGGGAACTGCACCACGGCGTGAGCGTCGCAGACCGTGTCGCAGGTGTTCAGCTCGTCCACTTTCGCGACGCAGACGATGTCGCCCGCAACGGCGGAGCTGCACGCGCGATGGTCCTTGCCGAAGGGCTTGTACATGGCCCCGATGCGGCTCGACTTTCCCGTGCGCTGGTTGAAAAGGGGCTGCTCGGCGGCGAGGGCTCCGGAATAGATCCGGACATACGAAAGCCGCTGCACGACCGGGTCGGCGATCGACTTGAACACCTGGCCCGAAAGCGGGCCGTCCGGGGGACGCTTCACCTCGGCCTTCTTCTCCGGCTCCAGGCCCTTCTTCGCCGGAGCATCCAGGGGCGAAGGGGCGTAGCGGGCAATGAAATCCAGGACCTCGGAAATGCCGACGTCCTTCTTGGACGAGGTGCAGAGGATCGGGAAGAGCCGTCCCTGGGCGAACGCCTTGGGAAGGGCGGCCGCCAGCTCTTCCGGCGTCACCGGCTTGCCCTCCAGGTACTCCTCGATCATCTTGTCATCGGCTTCCATGAGCTTTTCGCGCGACTCCTCCGCGAGGCCCCGAAGGTCCGCCGGCGCCCCGGCGTGATTGGTGATCAGGCTGACGACGCTTTTGAGCGCGTCGCCCGTTCCGACGGGCAGCATCACCGGGACGCAGTCCTTCCCGAAGGTTTCCCGGATTTCCCCCACCAGTTCGGCAAACTTGGCATTGTCCTGGTCGAGCTTATTGATGGAGATGAAGCGCGCGACGCCGGCCTTCTGGGCCAGTTCCCACATCTTCCGCGTGTTGACCCGGATGCCGTCGACGGCATTGATGCAGACGACTGCGGTCTCGACCGCGCTGAGACCGCAAATCGCCTCGCCCACGAAGTCGGGGTATCCGGGGGCGTCGAGGATGTTGATTTCCCTGCCTTGAACGTTCACCGACGCCACGGCGAGATCGATGGAGTTCTTCCGCTCTTTTTCCTCGGGTTCGAAGTCGAAGACGCTGCTGCCGTCGTCCACCGACCCCAGTCGAGGCGACGCCTTGGCCTTGAACAGCATCGCCTCGCCAAGAGTGGTCTTGCCCGATGAGTTGTGGCCCACCAGGACGATGTTCCGAATGTCCTTCGTCTCGTACTTAGGCATTCTGGAGCCTCCGGCGGGACGGGAAGTCGGCGAGGACCCGTCCTAAGCCTGCGCCTCCGAGTCCGACTCGGGGCGCGGATTCGCAAGCCGGTCTGATTGTACCCACGCCCTCGGCCAGGTGTCAACCGAACGTCTGGGGGCTACTTGGGCGGCAAGGCGCCCTGGATCGCGCCGATCTGGTTCTCGAGCTCCGGGCGGTGGACCCAGTTCGGGGAGGCGAGCAAGCGGCTGCGCATCAGGTCTTCCAGGGCCTTCCCCGGGTCGCCCTGGAGGCGAAGGGCCCGGCCGCGGATCAGCAGGGCCAGGGCCGAGCCCGGCGCCAGGCGGATCATCTCGCTGAAATCGGCCACGGCCCCAGGCAGGTCGCCGGCATCCTGACGGCGGTAGCCGCGCACCAGATAAGGAAGCAGGTTATGGGGCCGCAGTTCGACCGCCTTGTCCAGCTCCTGCATCGAATCCACGTCCGTGGAGGTCCATCCCAGGATCAAGCGGAATTCCTCCCCCCCGACGTCCTTGGGGTGCTGGCTGACCCCCTGCTCGGCCAGAAGCCGCGCCCCCTCCCGGTCCTCCCGAGCGATGGCCCGGTACACCTCGGCCACCTCTTCCTCGATCGGCGTCCGACCCTGAAGGACGGGACGGGCCAGAGTTTCGGCCATCTTTGCGCGAAGCTCGTTCATCTGGATGTTCTTCTCGCTCTTGTCCCAAGGATTTCCCCGGCCCAGCGCCTGCAAGGCGACCATCTGGATGAAGGCCGAGCGGGCCAGGGCGAGGGAGACCTTGGGATCCACCTGTCCCGGGGGCATCGCCTTCTGAAGCCCCGGATCGGCGGACTCCGGATCGCCCAGGGCCAGCGCCACCCGTCCCGAGAGACCTTGCAGCCGCGCGAGCGCCGAAGCCTTCGACTCCGCCGTGACCGCCGAAAGTTCCGTCACGCGCCGTTCCAAGGCCACTCGACGGTCTTCAAACGTCCGCGCCTCCGACGCGGCGCCGTAGGAAGCCTGCTCGAGGTCGGCCAGCTTCTTCTGCACGTCCATCTCGATCAGGCTGAGGCGGCATTCCGAGATCATGCGCGCCAGATAGTCGTCTGGCCGAATCAGCAACGCCCGGTTCGCCGCGTCGATGGCTTCCCGGAGCTTGCCGTCGCGGTGGAATTGGATCGCGTCAATGTAATTCTTCGAGAACGCCTGCTCCCGCTGATGGCGCTGGTACAGCTGCCATCCCGCTCCGCTCCCGGCCGCCAGGAGGAGGATGCCCACTATCGCCCCGATGCGCATCCGCTTGCGATTGTTCGCCATCCAGATCTGGAGCTTCATCCGGAAGGTCGTCGGAAGCCGCTTCCGGGTCGTCTTCGCCTGCGGCGCGGGCTCCTTCTTCAGGTATCGCCGCAGCGCCGCCACCAGCTCGGCCGACGTCTGGTATCGGAGTTCCTTCGCGCGGACGAGGCACTTCACGATGATCGCGTCCAGATCCGCTTCGACCGCCTTGTTCAGGGTCGCCGGGGCGGCGACGTTCTCCTGGTAGATCTTGCGGTGAAGTTCCGCCTGGGTCGATCCCGAAAAGCAGGGGCGGCCGGTGACGGCCTCATACATCATCACGCCCAAACGGTAAATGTCCGTACGCTCGTCGACCGTCTCCTCCGCATCGGGCACCTGCTCCGGCGCGAGGTAGGCGGCCGAGGCCACCAGCCGATCCTTTCTCTCGTCGGCGGTGCTGGTGAGCGCCAGGTCGTGGAACGAGATCACCATCCTCAGCGGAGGCTCCACCTGGATCTCCCACGGCAGCAACCGCAGGTGCGTCACGTGCTTCTGGTGGGCGTACTCCAACGCCTCGGCTCCGCCCAGGAAGAGGTCGGCCATCTGCTTCGGATCGGGCTTCTTCGCTGCCATCACCAGATCCAACGTGGTGCCGGGGACGAGCTCAGAGGCCATGAAGTGGATCACGCGTCCCTTGGCCTCGATGTCGTTGCCCGTCTCGTACACCTTCAGGATGTTCGGATGCTGCAGGTGCGACGCGTCCGCCGCCAGCTTATAGAACTTTCGGATGGCGTCGCCGTCGCTTTCGCGGAGGATCCGGAGGCAGACCGATCGGCCGGTCTTCAGATCCGTCGCTTCCCAGATCTCCAGGCCCTTATTCGCGGGCCGGAGCTCCTTGACGAGCGAATACTTGCCGATGACCTTCTTTCCCTCCGCCTTGGCCTTGGCCTCGACGGTGCTGTTGTCCTTGATCTCGAAGCCCTCGGCGGTCTTCACCACCTTGCGGTCCGTCGGCCGCACGCCCGCCGCGGGCCCGGGCACGGCGGCCGCGCGAGGAATCGCTCCGCCGCCCATGTCGAGCATCGTCTCGCCGCCCAGCGCCAGCAGCGGGTCGAGCGGCCCGGCGACGGGAGCGGGACGAGGCATCGGGCGACCCATGTCCAGCATGGTCTCCCCGCCCATGTCCAAGAGCGTCGCCGCCCCGGTCTTCGGAGCCGGCACCGGCCGGCCCGAGAGCAGCGCGTCGAGGGCCTGGACGACGGCCTCGCCGGTCGGGTACCGGTCATCCGGATTCTTGGCGAGCATCGTCAGAACCACGCGGCTGACGGCCGGGCTGAGGTCGGGGCAGACCTCGTGGGGCGCCCGAGGCGCCTCGTTCAGGTGCTTCATCAGGATCGCCAGAGCCGTATCGCCGTCGAATACGCGCTGGCCGGTGATCAGGTGGTAGAAAGTCGCGCCGAGCGAGTAGAGGTCGGACCTCACGTCGAGCGTGACGCCCTGGGCCTGCTCGGGAGACATGTAAAACGGCGTCCCGACGATCTGGCCGGGCATCGACAGGCCTTCGCTCGGATCGCCCCCGCGCGCCAGACCGAAGTCGACGACCTTGACCGCACCGTCCTTCGTCAGGAGGACGTTGGCCGGCTTGATGTCGCGGTGGACGACCCCCTTCTGCCGTGCGGCATCCAGCGCCCGCGCCACGCCCTTCACGATCGGGATGGCCTCCGCCAGCGGAAGCCGCCCCCGCTCCTCCAGCACCTTGTCCAGGCTCGAACCGACCACGTACTGCATCGCGAGGTAGTACTGCCCGTTGGCCTCGCCCACGTCGAAGACCTGGACGACGTTCGGATGCTCGAGGGACGCGGCCATCTGCGCCTCGCGCATGAAGCGCTGGATGTTCGAGGCGGTCCCGATCAGGGCCGCGGACATGATCTTGATGGCGACCGGCTTGTTGAGTCCGACGTGATGGGCGAGGTAGACGGCCCCCATGCCGCCCTTCCCGATTTCCCGCTGGACGATGCAATTGCCGATCCGGGTGCCGATCAGCGGATCGGAACCGGTCGCTTCGGCTGCGCCCGCCGCCGGCACGGGTGCTTCGGATCGAGTGCCGAACAGGCTGTTCAGGTCTTCGTTTGGCATAGTCGGGCGCGGGTGGCGCCAAGGCGCCTGGTTCTCCCTGACTTCAGAGCCTGGGTCCCCCGGTTCAAAGCAAAGTATAGCGCATCGGACTCGGATTGGAGGGGGCGTTCAATATTTCCGGGGAAGGGGAAGAAAAAGCAAAATCCCCGGGAAGCGGGTGCGCCTTCCGGGGATTCTCGGCTTCGAGGACGTTCAGTTTGCGATCACGATCTCGACGCGGCGGTTCTTGGCCTTCTCGTTCGGGTTCACGGGCTGGAACTCGCCGTAGGCTTCGCAGACCATGTGGTGCGGATCGACCTGGCCCTTCTCCGCCAGGAAATGCATCACGGCATGGGCCCTCTGGAACGACAGTTCCCAGTTGCAGTGGAACTTCGCTTTCGTCCGGCGGATGGGATCGCAGTCGGAGTGCCCCTCCACGCGGATCAGCCCGTCCGGATGGTTCCTCCGGATGTAGTCGGCGATCTTGGCCATCGACTTCTCGCCCGACCCGTTGAGGGTGGCGGATCCGCTGGCGAAGAAGACGTCGCTCGGAATGTTGATGACGGTCTCGTTGCCCCGGCGACGGATGTCCATGCCGTCGGGCTCGGCCGGAGCCGCTTTCAGGGCGAGCGGAGGCGCCGGCGGCGGGGTCCGGCGGGACTCCCGCTCAAGGGCCTCGCACTTCGCCTTGTAGGACAGCGCCTCGGACTCGGCCTGTTCCTTCTGGCGCTGGAGTTCCTCCTGCTCGCGAGTCAGTTCGTCCACGCGCCCTTGGAGGTCCGCGCCGCTGGAGCAGCCGATCGCCGATCCGGCGAGAATCAGCGCGACAAGGGCGGCCAGCTTCTTGGACATGTTCTTCCCCCTGTACGTATCCGGGAGTCAGAGCCGACTCCCTCCTGCGCTCTATATCGGCAGGATGGGCCG
>DATGFI010000557.1:0-5413 GCA_035309205.1 Planctomycetota bacterium
CGAGATCCAGGACCTCGACACGAAAATCCAGAAATTCATGGCGAAATTCGACGGTCCCAAGGGACTGGAGCTCAAGGCGACGCTCTTCGGCGCCGATCTACCCGCGCCCCCGGGAGTCGACAAGGCTCCCTATGACAACAAGGTCCACGTCATCGTCGACAAGGTGAAGCAAAAGCTGTACGCCGTCGAGCAGGAAGAAATCCGCGGCGAGCTCTATGCCAAGAATCAGGCGCAGAACTTCGCGAAGGACGAGCTGGGAGCCGTGCGATTCCGCTTCGAAGACGCGAAGCACCACTTCGAGGAGGCCCAGAAGTCGGCGCCGGACCGGGTGGAGCATTATGAGCGCGAGTACGAGCGCGAGCGCAAGGAGTGGGAGCGCGTGCTCAATCTGGTCGCCGAGTCCAAGGCCAAGTACGACGAGGTCCAGAAGCGAAGCAGCTTCTACGAGGATTTCGCCGCCGAGCTGGAGAAGCGGGCGACTGTCGAGGGGGTCTGGAGCGGCGACAAGTCGTTCAACGCCATCAAGGACGAGCGCATCGCGAAGGTCAAGGAGGTCGACGACAAGAAGCTGCGCTTCTCGAAGGAGAAGCCGAGCTTCGCCAACACGGTCCGGAACGCTCCCGGCGCCGATTTCTTCGCGCCGACCCTCAAGGTCCGCCAGCACATCCTCCTGGGCCTGAAGGACCAGCTGAACTTCGCCCAGGTCACGAAGGTGGACCGTTGCGACACCTGCCACGTCGCGATCGACAATCCGGTCTATGAAGTCCGGTTCAAGCCCGAGGCCGCCGCCGAGGAGGACCGGGTCGTCTTCAAGGATCCGTTCCTCCGCGCGTTCGTGGACCACGCCCGCGGCCGGGTGGAGCCCGACAAGTGCCTGGTCTGCCAGGGCCACAGCGAGGACGTGAAGCAGACGAAGGCCCCGGAGGATCAGAAAAGCTGGATCAAGCAGCCGCTGACCGCACACAAGTCCTGGTCCAGCAACGACGTGATCAAGTTCACGAAGGTCTTCATGGCGCATCCGCGCCTGGATCTGTTCGTGAAGGATTCCTCGAAGCACCCGATCGAGAAGGTCGGCTGCACCATCTGCCACGAGGGCGACGGCCGCGACACGGATTTCACCCGCGTCGTGCACACTCCGAACTCGGCCGAGCAGGGCCAGGAGTGGCGCACGCGGCACGGCACGCCCTACGGCGAGGAGAAGTACAACTGGAACTACCGCGAGCTCTGGGACCTTCCGATGTTCCCCACGAAGTACGTGCAGGCCTCCTGCCGCCGCTGTCACACCGAAGCGACCGAGCTCGACGGCGCCGAAAAATACGTGGAGGGCATGAAGCTCGTCGAGCGTGTGGGCTGCTACGGCTGCCACCGCATCGACTCCTACCAGATCCTCCAGAAGGACCTCGATAATCCGGCGATCGACGTCAACCGCAAGTCCCGCCGACCCGGTCCGCCGCTCACGCGGATCGCGACGAAGGTGACCGAGGATTGGGCGGCCAAGTGGGTGCTGGCGCCCCGGGACTTCCGTCCCACGACCCGCATGCCGCACTTCTTCGGGCAATCGAATACCCGTCATACCGTCAACGGCAACGACTACAAGCCCGAAGTAAAGAACGGAGTGCTGCGCTCGCCCGTCGACGACACGATCGTCAACGCGATCGTGAAATACGTCTGGAGCCTGTCGGAATCGAAGGCCGATCCCGCGCCGCCCGGCCTCAAGGGCGACGGAATCCGGGGCGAGATTCTGGTGAAGTCCCTCGGCTGCGTGGGTTGCCACAAGCTCCAGGAGACGCCGCTGTCGGTGTTCCAGGACGACCTGGTCAACGACAAGCCGGCGAAGCGCAGCCGCTTCCTGGAGGAATTCGCCCCGACCTTGAACGCGGTCGGGAGCAAGATGAACAAGACCTGGCTCTTCCAGTGGGTGCGCGATCCCAAGAAGCACTTCGCGGAAAGCAACATGCCCAACCTGAGGCTCTCCGAACAGGATGCCGTGGACGTGGTCGAATACCTGATGACGCTCAAGAAGCCGGACTGGGAGAAGATCCCGGCCCCCGAGTCCAATCCCGCGATCGTGGACGACCTGATCCGCGAGCTGCTCAGCAAGGCAATGTCCACCTATGACGTGGAGATCACCGTCAAAGGCGAGAGCCCGAGCAAGATGTACGCCGAGCTCAAGACCAAGGAAGGCCGGGTGAAATGGCTTGGCCGCAAGATGGTGAAGAACTACGGCTGCTACTCCTGCCACCAGCTCCGGAAGGACGTGGAGATCGACCCCACGAAAAAGGAAGGGGACAAGGATCGCGAGAACGTCCTCTTCGACTGGCAGTCCGAGGAAGGCATCGGCGTCGAGCTTTCGGGCTCGCAGCCCTGGGGTTCGAAGCACGCTGACAAGCTGGATTTCGGGTTCACCGAGGACGACGGCGTCAACCACCACGGCGTCCACTTCAAGCATGGCTTCACGGGGGATGAGGTCGTCGCGAAAGTCGAGGAGACGCGCGCGGACTGGCTCGAGAACAAGCTGCGGAACCCCCGCATCTTCGACGGGGGCAAGATGGCGTCGAAGCCCTGGGACGAGCTCCTGCGCATGCCGCTGTTCGCGTTCAACCAGCGCGAGATCGAGGCCGTCGCGACGTTCGTGCAGTCGTTCACGGACCACAACGTGAGCGGTCTCGTGGAGAACGCGAAGAAGCGGCCGACACCCGAGGAGATGGCGACCTACCGGGGCGACCGCATCGTGCGGCAGCACAATTGCCGCGCCTGCCACCGCCTCTCGCTCGACGAGATGGTCATTGAGTGGAAGCACAAGGACGAGAAAGGCAAGGAACTGATCGAGTGGCCCCACGTCGAGGGCCGCTTCGGCCGCGAGGAAGGGGCGGACGACACCGAACGCAACCTGCGCAAGTGGAAGCTTCTGGGCGAGAAGGAAGACCTCAAGAAGAGTGGCAAGAAGCTCTACACGTTCAGCTGGACGAGCGACCACAGCTCGCTGGTGATCTCCGGCGCGGTGAACCCGGACTCGAAGTTCGTGTACTTCGACGGTGAGGACCGCTGGTACCTCGACGTGCAGGGCGGGGAGGTCAAGGCGATGCGTCCGATCCTGATCTCCCGCCCCCAGGACGGCGGAGAGATCATTCCCGAGCTTCGCAAGTTCAAGAAGGATCTTAGCGAAGCGAACAAGCCGTACGACACCAAAGACTACGAGAAGTACACGGACTTCATGGACATCAGCAACGAGGGCGAATTCGAGACCCGATACGCCCCGATGCTGCGGACCCAGGGCGTGAAGACGCAGACCGGCTGGCTCTTCCACTTCCTGAAGGGCCCGTACCCGATCCGGCCCACGCTCCAGCCCATTTATCCGGGCGCGAAGTCCCTCCCGGATATCAATCTGCGGATGCCGACCTTCGACTTCACGGACGAGGAGGCCAACTCGCTGGCCCGCTGGTTCGCCGTAAGGGACCAGATGCCGGGCAAGGATTTCTATCCCAACACCGATTTCCCGGAGCGCGAGGCCTCGTTCATCCAGCCCCGCAAGCCGGCCCTGGAAAAGGTCGGCGCCGTCATCCGGGACACGAACACGGGCTGCGCCAGCTGCCACTACATGGCGGGCGGAGCCCCTCCGGGTGTGCCGCTCAAGCACGCGCCGGATCTGGCGAGGGTCGAGGAGCGTCTCCGGCCTCGCTGGCTTTATGAGTGGGCGGATGTACCCGCGAACATCTATCCCGGCACGACCATGACGTCCTATGACTTCAAGCCGATGTTCGCGGGCAATCAGAAGGACGGCGTGCACGCCGCGGTCGAATATCTGCTGAATTTCGGTAAGTTCAGCGAGAAGAGTTCTGCACCCAAATAAATTGGAGGCGATCAGATGCGGACGTTGAGAGTTTCCTGGATTCTGTCGGCCATGGCCGTGTTCGGTCTTTCCGGCGGCCCGAAGTTGATGGCCGGCCCCGAGGCGCCCGTCAAGGGCGCGTCGATCTCGGGCACGGTGAAGGTCAAGGGCGACGTCAAGAAGCGCAAGAAGATCAAGATGGACGCGGACCCCAAGTGCGCCGCGATGCACGCCGAGCCGCCCCTGATGGAGGACATCGTCGTCGACGGCAGCGGCAACGTCCAGTGGGCGTTCGTCTACGTGAAGAAGGGCGCCGAGGGCAAGAAGCCGTCGGAGGCTCAGCCTCCGGCGGTCATCAACCAGACCGGCTGCCACTATGAGCCGCACGTCCTGGGCATCGTGGTCGGGGCGGACCTGACCGTCCGCAACAGCGACGACCTCCTCCACAACATCCACGCGCTGCCCTTCTCGAACAAGGAATTCAACTTCGGTCAGCCCTCCAAGGGCCTGGAAGAGAAGAAGCAGTTCAGCACCCAGGAAATCATGGTGAAAGTGAAGTGCGATGTGCACCCCTGGATGAGCGCCTGGATCGGCGTGGTCGACCACGGCTTCTTCGCCGTGACCGGCCCCGACGGGAAGTACGCGATTCCCGCCGGCCTGCCCGACGGCAAGTACACCGTCGAGGTCTGGCATGAGGGCTACAAGAGCGTTTCCGCCGACGTCGACGTCAAGGGCGGAGCGGCCGTCGCGGACTTCGAGCTCACGGACAAGCGCGAGTAGGCCTTTCCCCGGATTTCACGAGCGGCCCCGGTCGCAAGATCGGGGCCGCTTTCTTTTAAAACATCGGGTTGCCCTGGATCCGGAGCGGGCCGTCCGGGCGACCCACCCCGTCGCAGCGGGAACTGCGACATCCTGTCCCGCGGGGCCCACGACCACCGGCGGAGTTGGCCCCGGCCCCCTCAATTCCAGACGGTCCGGGAGGCCTGGCGATTGCTCCAGGGAAGCGCAGGAGGTGCCCCATGATGAAGACCCTGCTTGGCGTCATCCTTATGCTGCCCGTAGCCGCAGAGGACCAGACTTTCTCCGTCACCGGCACGGTGAAGCTCAAGGGCGATGTCCCCGCGGCGAAGCCCAACAAAAGGGTGATGAGTGATCCCGTCTGCGCTGCGCTCCATGCCGGTCCGCCGCCCCTCGACAACCTCGTCGTCGATCCCTCGGGCGGCGTGAAATGGGCGTTCGTGTACGTCAAGAAGGGGCTGGAAGGGAAGTCCTTCGAACCGCCGGCGGCTCCGGTCGAGATCAATCAGCAGGGCTGCCTCTACAGCCCGCATGTTTCGGGGGCCATGGTCGGGCAGACGGTCAATTTCAAGAACAGCGACAAGCTGCTCCACAACGTGCACGGCATGCCGTTCATCAACAAGGAATTCAACATCGGGCAGCCCGAAGGCGCCCTGAGCGGCGTCCGGTTCAACCAGGCCGAGGTCCCCACCAAGATTACCTGCAACGTGCATCCGTGGATGGCCTGCTTTGTCTGCGTAGTGGACCATCCGTTCTTCGCCGTCACCGACGCCCAGGGCAAGTTCG
>DATGFI010000558.1:0-2201 GCA_035309205.1 Planctomycetota bacterium
GAGCTGGCATACTCGCGATCGACGGTGTTGATTCCAGTTCCGAGATCGCTTGAGCTGCATGAAGCCAAGCTCAGCGCCATCACGAGAGTGCCGCCCAGGGACACTTTCCAGGTCATCGGGCACCTCCATCTCAATGGGCCCTATGTGGAGGATCCTCGTATGCGCGTTCCGGTTATGCCGCCCCGGATACGGTGGAAGCCCCTCAGAGGCGCTTAAAACGGTTTCGCCGTTGCGGTCGAAGGGCAGGTGGCTCAAACAGATGAGGCAAGCCGCAGGGCTTCCTGATGTTTGGAGGCCCGCGTGCTCCGGCAGACCGATTTCTTGGAGGTTCTATGACCAACCCCAACGAGAAGGGCAAGAATCGACAAGGTTCGTCGGGCCGTCCCGGAACCAAATTCATGGAGCGGCCGGGGTCGAAATCTGACGCCGGAAAGGATCAGGGTCAATTCGACGACGAAGGCCTGATTGACCAGCAGGAAGCAGGAGGCGAAGGCCAGACCGCAAAGGAGGAGCCAAAGGGCGATACCTGGAAGTACGCCACTCCAAGCCAGCAAGACCCGAGTAAGAAGAGCGACCAGGACAAGGGCCAATCCGGCCGCAACCCCAACAAGGGCGGCCAGAAGCAGCAAGGCGATCAAGGGGGCGGCCAGCAAAGTACGGGCAAAGAGTAAGGCCCGCCCTTAGGCGAACCGAGGGCCTCGTTCAACCCGACGGGGTCCTTGAATTTTCTCCCCTCCGATCGCCCAGGCGGCCAGCCGGTCGCGCCCTAGGACAGTCAGGGTGCCAGCCGGCTGGCCCTGGGTGTTTGCGGGGGCGGTAGGGCGATGCGGGTTCCAGCTTGCCGGATGCCCAGATTCCCCACGGGTTTCGTCGTCGCTGTGGATAAGCCCATTGACGCGGCTTGGCACGGGCTCTGAAAATGACGGGGCAACCGGGAGGAGGTCCTGCTAAACGCTACCTAGGGCCGCGGAACACTGGCGGCGAATAAAGTGCTCATCTCCAGCGACGTCCCCAGCCGGTCCGGCCCGTCCACCCACGGTTCTTCCGATCGAGGCGTGCTTCCCATGCTCCTCGGGATGCGTCAGAACACAAATTCCTGCGATGATGAGGCCCGTGCTCACGAGCCAGAAGAGGATGAGAAACGGGAGCGTCCTCCAGTTGGACCACACATTGATGATGCCGGAGAACTTCTTCGCCAGGGCAAACCCGATGGCCGTAATACCCGCTCCCACTCCCACGCCTACGACGAGCATGATGATGCCCACCAACACATTGCCCATTGGATGCCCTCCTCATCTGGGGTTGAATGTCGATCTTCGACGCCTTTCGTGGCCCCCTGATTGCGATTCCGGACCAGGACTTTCATGAAATAGGACAAGAGGAGGATGAAGCTCTCGGATCCATTCCTTGCATTGCCTGTGAACATCCCGGATCGCCCGGGGCGAGGGGACGAGGCGTGTGGACTACTCGACCCGGATGTCGGCGAACTCGAACGGGACGCGCTTTTCCAGGACGTCCTTCAGCACGCGGAGCTTGAGCGTCTTGGGCGTCCGTCCCTCGGGGAAGGGGATCTGGAGGTTCTCGTGGATGGTGAAGGAGACGCCGCTGAAGGACTGGCTGCGGGAGGAGCCCGGTGCGTGGTATTCGGCGCCCAGCTCGTCCAGGACCCGGATATCCCCGACGGGCAGGCGGTCCAGCATGGGCTCGCCCGCCGTCGTGCCCGACGTCACGATGACCTCGAGCGCGCAGGAATCCTTCAGGATCCGAAAGTTGCGGAGGGCGATCGACAGCCGGTCGAGCTGGAGGGGAAGGGTGGAGGCCTGCAGGTCGAAGGAGAGCTCCTGGTAGGAACGCGGGAAATAGAAGGTCGTGTAGCCCTTCACTTTCGAAAAGCGCCGGACTCCGGCGGAGCCCTGCGGAAGAGAGGCGAAGGCCGCCTCCTTGCGCACGCGGCCTTTGGGAATCTCCATCCGCATCCCATAGGCCGCGAACCGGTCATTCGCCATCAGGTTGCTGCCGTCTTCATCGAGAACCTCCGTGAGCTTCTGCTCGACGCCGACCGGCACGATCCCCGCCTCCCAGGCGGCGGCGAGGGTGACCGTGAACGTCGAGCGCGCGATACCCGTGAAGTCGAAGTCGCGGTTGAAGATGATTCCGTCCAGCCAGACGGCGAACTCGCCCTGGCGCCGGGCCGGATAGGG
>DATGFI010000559.1:0-4438 GCA_035309205.1 Planctomycetota bacterium
GGAATCGGCTTTTCGAGCTGCCTTCCGCCGCGGATCTCGTCGGCTCGAATCCGGAGCTGGACTGGGCGCGACAGGAAAAGCAGGCCCTCGAGGCAGAGCGCGCGTCAACCCCGAAGGCCCGCCAAGAGGAGTACCCGGGACTCCTGGACCGGCTCTTTGCCCAGATGGCCGCCGCGGAGCTCCTAGACAAGACCGGCGATAACAAGTGGTTCCGGATCTCCGGGCAGATCACCTTTCGGTACCTGGAAGAGGTCCTGATGTCCCTCGCGCTTCAATCCAAAGACGCCACTGCGGAGCAGAGGCACCACCTCCACGAGGAAGCCGAAAAGACGCGATCCAAATGGTCCGATATGCTTGCAAAGTATCCGAAAGACTTCCTCACCCGCAACCAGGTCTTCGACAACGCCAAGCGTCTCTCGGGCATCCTCGAGGAATTCCCGGTCGAGGTCGACGAACTGGAACAGCTGAGCCTGGAGGCCTGTTTCCAGGGGACCGAATCGCCCGACGCTGCGCTGGAACACATGATCTCGGACCTGTCGAAGATCCGGGAGGAACACGGCGCGCATCTTCCGAAGGATTCCCTCCGAAAGCTGCTGACGGAGCTCGTCGCGGCGACCGCGACGCGCGAACTCCTATCCGGAAAGAAGCCGGAAGATGTTTCCAAAGGCCTAGAAGAGCTCGGCCGGAGCCTGACTCAGGCCGGCGGGCCGCTGGAACCCCACCGGTTCGGCCCCAAGATCGAGAAGATCTTCGCTGTCCTCCGCTGAGCAGGCATCTTTAAGGTTCCGGCTCAATTCCGAGGGTCCGTCGAGCCTCCCCATCCCCGCGCTCCCTCTTCCCGGGGGATATTCGAGACGGTCTCTCCGACCCAACCCGAAAGAGTTTACCTACCTCGACCTGCTTCATGAATCCCGTCATTTTGGAGACCTCCGAAGAGCAGGGCTCACCTCGGTACCGACGAAGAATGTGAGGTTCATCTTCAGGTCGGAGGTAAAGGTTGTTAGTTATGAAGACCAGCTCCAAAAAGTCTACGAAGAATATTCCCCTGAGTATCGGCAATGGCTGGAGGATACGCTGTGGGATTACCGCGTCAAAGCCAGAAAGGCCCCAGGAGCCAAGCGGAAAGGTGTGAAGCAGATGTGCGAGGCGTTTTATCCGATATTTGCACAAGGAGTCCTTGCAGCGACGGATTGGCTCATGAGATCTGGGATCACGGGAATTATTGGTGACCCCTCGAATGTGGATGAAAGAACCAGGGGGGAAATCTGTCTGGCGGGATGAAGATCACCTCGAGTCGGTGCTCTAAGCTTTATCACAATAATTCCAATTTGTCCTAACACCCGCATCACAACCCTGGGGCTGAGGGCTCTTACGTTTCGAGGTAGGAAGTCCTGATCTGGGGCAGGGTGACGAAGCATAAAAGCAATTCGGTCCCAGGCTTCTTCGCCGGGACCTTCCCGGGGGATGCTTGGAGAGCGATCCAGTCCCCCCGCCAATCCTCTCGGACGGACCTGGATCCCCTACTAGCGCGATTAGACTGCGATGAAGTCGCCTTGGACGTTCAGGGGGTCAGGACCTCGCGCGGCCTTCCGGAGGGCATGGGCAACTGGAGATCTCAAGGCTTCCAGGCGGATCCAGAGCACCGAGACACCTTGCAGAAGTCTCTGGTATGACTTTCGGAGTTCCAATGCAACAACCCCCACCCTATTGGTCGTGGGAGTCCTTCCCGGGGCTCCCACGACCTCTCTTAAGTGCGCCCTGGCACATTCACCACCGAGGTCTCGAAGCCAAGGGGGGAGCGGCCTCGACGTAAGCTCCGAAGTCGAAAAGGATGGTTATGAATGAGCGCATTCCACGAAATTGAAAGGAAACAGCATGGGCACGATGAACACGTCCAAGGCACCCAACGCATCAGGAGTTCGCCAGGTTACGATTGAAATAAAGGCGGCCGATGCACGAGAAGTTGCCATCACGGGCGACTTTAACCGCTGGGAGAAGGAAGGGTTGCGGTTGAAGCCGGATGGACGGGGGACCTGGCGCAGGGTGCTGGAACTCCGGCCGGGGGAGTATCAATACCGACTGCTCGTGGAAGGTCAGTGGTGCGATCATGCGGAAGCAACGAAGCGCGTTGCCAACCCCTTCGGGACGGAAAACTGCGTCTTGGTCGTGACCTAAAGGAAGGTTCGAAGCGATGACGGCGGGCAATCTACACGTGCCCGTGTGCGCGTTGTAGCCGAGCGAAGCCCGGCGGTGCTGCCGCACCGGAAGATTTTGGTCTCAGATCCCGGACGTTCATTCCGAGGGGCGGCAGCACGCGCCGGGTTCGTGGGCAAGAAGCTTCAGGTCGCTGGTTCGTCCGCCGGTCCCGAGCCGTCGCTATTCCATTTTCCTTCATTCCTTTCGGCTTCAGCAACGAATGCACATCACGAATTCTCCTTTGTCGCATCGTTAATGGGGTCGAAGGTTCAACTGGGGAGGTACGGGATCATGAGTGCTTCGAAAGTCGTGGTCGTCGTCCACCCCGCCTCCCACGTGAGAATTCACCTGCGGTCCCTGCTCCAGGATCACGGGCGAACCGTTTCGACCGAACACTCGTGTTCGGACCTGCTCTCGGATCGATCCGAAGACGTTCCCGCCGTGATCCTGATGGACCGATCCGTTCTCGACCAGGAAGGCATCGACGTCCTGTCGCTCCTGCGACGGAAGTGGAGCGACACCGAGGTGATCCTCCTGCCTGAAGGGCTGGAAATAGCCAGCGCCCAGCGCGACAACATGATCCAGCTGCTCCGCAATCTCGACCGTCTGCTCACCATGAGATCCACGAAAGAACTGCTCGGCGTGATGGAAGGGACGGAGTAATCCGCGCTGGCAGATCGAGCGGGGAGTTTCTGCATGGAACACCGCCCACGGAGTTGTCATGTTTGTGGAAAAGGGGTCCTTCTATCGGATCTGGAGGCTCACCGCGCCCTCATCCTGCTCAAGCGATGCTATTGCCAGAACTGCACCGCTGCTCTGGAGTCGGCGTTGCCGCGCCCTCCCGTGTCCACGCCTCGCTTGGACCGGTTCCGGATCCGCCTGATCCTGGGCCTGGCCACGGCCACCGCCTCCTTGGTGCTGCTTCTTTATCTCCTGGGCGCGCTTGGGAGGAGGGGCCCGTGAGCGAGAGTCGCCACGACGGGGGACCGATTCATGACCGTGCTACAAGGACGGCGGTCGATCTTGGGAGTTAAGGTCCTGGTGTGGACTTAACGCCGAACCGATGCGGGAGCGCTTGGCCGGTAGTCAGGTAATCTTACCTGTCCTTCCCGGGAGGGTGGTCGACCGGCGGCAACCGGAACTCGGGATTGGGAGAGGGCATCAGGGCGCCGACCTCCTGCCGCCAGGTGATCAGGAGCTGATGGAGCTCGTTCGTTTTCTCCTGAAGGACTCCCGAGATATCGTGTTGTTCGCCCAGATGCTCCTTCAGATCATATAGCTCCAGTTTGCCGTCCTCAAAGTACTCGAGGAGCTTGAAGTCGCCCTTGCGGACGGCTCCGCATGGGGAACCGCAAAAGAGCCGGTCGCCGTTGTAGTGGGGATAGTGCCAGTAGAGGGCCTGTCGGCCCAAAGTCCCCTGCTGTCGGAGGAGAGGCACCAGGCTAAGACCGTCGACGACTTGATTCGGCTGAAGCGTCCCCCCGGACGCCTCGAGGATTGTCGGGTAGAAATCCACGCTGGAGACCGGCACGTCGCAGATCTTTCCTGGCTTCGTCACTCCGGGCCAGCGGATGATCAGCGGAACTCGGATCCCCCCTTCGTACAGCGATCCCTTTCCCTCTCGGAGGGGCATGTTTGACGTCGCAGGTTCGGTCCGGCCGGAGGTGAAGGACAATCCCCCATTGTCGGAGAAGAAGACGATGATGGTCCGCTCGGCGATTCTCAAGTCATCCAGCTTCTTGAGGATCCGGCCGACGCTGTCGTCCGCGCTTTCAACCATGGCGGCATAGGTGGGATGGTTCTGCTCCTGATCAGGCTTGGCCTTGGCTCGGTATTTGGCAATCCCTTCAGGCTTGGCCTGAAACGGAGTATGGACCGCGTAATGGGCCAGGTAGAGAAAGAAGGGCCTTTCTCGGTTGGTTTCCATGAACTTCTCGGCTTCTTCCGTCAATCGATCGGTGAGATACTCGCCGTCGCGAAGGGTGAGTGTGGGAGTGCTGAACTTGAAGTAGCCTCCGGGCGCAGTTCCTGCCTCCGTCGCGCCCAGATTGAGGTCGAAACCATGATTCTCCGGGAGGTAGCCTTCGCCGCCGAGATGCCACTTCCCGATGCAGGCGGAGACGTAGCCCCGAGGCTTGAGCGCCTTCGGGAGCGATACCTCATCGGTCGAGAGGGACTGAACGCATGAAGCCCCTCGCAGCCTTTGGGTAGGACGGCTGGGATATCCGCTGGGCAAGACGTT
>DATGFI010000560.1:0-5614 GCA_035309205.1 Planctomycetota bacterium
GATGTTACCAGCGTCCGCCGCCACGACCGCCGCGGCCACCACCGCCACCGCCGCCGCCGTAGCCGCCCCGACCGCCACCGCCACCACCGCCGCCGCCCTCGCCCTTGGGCCGGGCCTCGTTCACGGTGATCGCGCGACCCCGGATCTCCTGCAGATTAAGGGCGCTGATCGCGGCCTGGGCCTGAGTTTTCTCGGGCATCTCCACGAATCCAAAACCCCTCGACCGTCCGGTCATCTTGTCCATGATGATCGATACGGACGAGACTTCCCCGTGCGCCTCGAAGGCCGAACGGATGTCGTCCTCGGTCGCCTCGTACGACAGGTTGCCCACGTAGATGTTCGTCATCTACAACCTCGAAAAAAGAAATGAAACGAAACAAGGAAGGGGGGTTGGAACCATGCGGCGTGAACCGGCAGCAGTCGAACCGAACTTCCCTGACGAATGAACTATATCGTAATCCGCCGCACAGAGCAAGAGTCATTCCGATTCCGGCGTTCCATTTTGCTCTCACACGGGCGTCCCCATCCGCTATTACAAGCGTGGATGAGAGCAGGAACCTGAAGGACAGCGTCGACCGGGGCGAGGGCTTCCTCGCCGATCTCGCCGAGGACCGCAGCAGCGCACCCCCGGAGATCGTGCCGGTCATCGACCACTACATCTCGCGAGTCCGGGACGTGATCAGTCTGGCCTGGGACGAGAAGCTGTCGCGGCGGGAACTGGACGCCTCGCTCCTCCAGGTCCGCCTCTGCTACGCGCAGGATTTGGACCGTATCCTCCAGGGCCTCCTCTTCCATCCCTCGACCTGAGACCTGGGAGGCGTGCGCGGGGCTTCCAGCGGGTACGGCCCCGGTACACTGCCTCCGTCCTCCAGGCAAGCTTCAGGGGGCCCGGATCGACGGCGCTTTCAGGCACGATACTCTGTAACCCCGAACGGCGCCTCCTTCTTTCCCTAGTGTGCGAAAGGAGGCACCCATGAGCATGTCTCAGGCCGCGGATTCCTCGATGAAGAACACGTATCTCGAGCAGGTGGTCCGGCAGAAGGACCAGCTGGAATACGATCTGAAGGCCCGGCGCGCGAAGACGCCGATGATCGTCAATCCGATGCCCGCCGGGGCCGCATCCCCGGGCGGCACGGATCTCCTGTGCCGCGACGACGAGCGGGGCGCCTGGGGAGGCGCCGTCGGCAGCACGGCGGTCGACGTCCGCATCAGCGGATTCTACCGCTGGAAGAACGTCGTCGTTCCGCCCAATGCCTATGTCGTTCACACGCGGCGCGGGCACGAGCAGCCTCTCCATTGCGGGCTGGGCATCTCGTTCCGCTTCGACCCGTTCACCGATTCGTACCTGGTCGTCCCTTCGGCGATGCAGACCATCATCATCAACGCGAACTGCATCTGCCGCGAACGGCAGGGCATCCTGGTGCAAGGCTACGTCCAGTGGATCATCCAGGATTTCAAGACGGCCTATCGCAAGCTGGACTTCAGCGACGCCGTCGACCCCATGCGCGTCGTCAACGTTCAGCTCCGCGAGCAGGCGGAGGCGGCGATCAAGGACACGGTCTCCACGATGAGCATCGAGGACGTACTTTCGGACAAACAGCCGATCATTAAGGAGCTCACCACACGGCTCCGCCACGTCGCCGAAGGCGACGGACAAGATACCGGCCTGGGCCTGCGCATCGTGACGGTCCAAATCAAGGAGGCCGTCGTCGCGTCGCCCCGGGTCTGGGAAATGCTGCAGCGGCCTTTCCGCGCCGAGCGGTCCAAGGAAGCGCGATTGGCCGAGCTGACCCACGAAGCGGTGGTTCGGATCCGCGAGGCGGAGGCGGAGAAATCCGCGGCTGCGCAGCGGATCGCCACGGAGGCGGACGTCGCGCGCCTCCAGGCCGAAGCCGCCGCGATAACCTTCGACCGCGAGCAGTCGGAGCGGGCCCGCCGTGCCCAGGTGGAGGCGGAGACCCTGGCCCAGGCGATCGCCCACGAAAAGGAGAAGCTCGAGAAGGAGGCGGCCCTGTCGCGGCTTCGCCTGGAGCAGAAACTGATCGAGGATGGCATGAACCTGGAAGCCCAGAACCGGCAGGCTGAACGCGAAATCGAGCTCGAGGCCGCGCGGCGCAGGGTCGACAACGACCTCTCCGACAGCGCGCTTCGGATGAAACTGATCGAAACTCTGCCCACGATCGCCGAGAAGATGCCGCATCCGAAGGAGCTGAAGAGCTTCCAAATCGGCGGCGCAGATTCGCTGGGAGCGATGATCGGCGGACTGATGAAAGTGATCGAGTCGATGCGCCAGGGGCAGGCCAACTAGGACTCCAATCGCACGCCGGCCCCCCGGAAGGACGTCTCTTTCCGGGGGGCCGTTCAGGTTCCCGAAAGAACCACGGAGGAACTGACTCCGCGCGGTAATCCCCGGCGGGCTTCCCCCGGAATCCTTCCCCAGGACGATCCGGGCGGCCGCCCTGGACCTGCGGAGCTAGAGCCAGGCGGCAGCGTGGAAGAGGTAAAGGAGGAGGAATCCCGCCCCCGTGGTGAGGAGGGTCACCGGGACCCCGGCCTTCAGATATTGGACGAATCCGATCCTGGCCCGGTCTCGCGACAGCTCCAGAACGATCATGTTCGCGACTGATCCGACGATCGTCAGGTTCCCCGCGAAGGTCGACGCCATGGCGATCAGCGTCCACGCGTAGGATCCTGAAATCCACTTCTGCACCACCAGCACATAAGGCACGTTGGAAACGAGGTTAGACATCGCCACCGTAAACAGCGTCAACCCACCGCCGGAGGGGCCGAAGAGCAGCGCCGCCCGGGCATGCAAAGCCGGCAGAAGCCCGGTGCGATTGATGCCTCCGATGACGACAAAGAGTCCCGCGAAAAAGACCAGGAGCCCCCAGTCGACCTGAGCCAGGACATCGGTGGGCCTGGTCCGGCCGACGAGGATGGCCAGGGCCGCGCCGGCCAGGGCAACCAGGGGAAGCTTCTGCCCCGCTTCGAGCCCCGGCAGCCAGCGCTCCAGGGGCAGGATGAAGCCCACGGAAATCAGGCCCACGACCCCCAGGACTCGGACCAGCGAAGGCCGGTCCACTGCCGGAAGCGCCAGACCTGCGGTCTCGAACGAGCCCTCCAGCTCGCGGGCATAGAGCCAGCGAAGGACGAGCCAGTTCAGGAGGAGGCCGGCGACGCCGACGGGGAGAAGGTAGAGGAAGAACACCCCGTAGGGAATTCTAGAAAAGATGCCGACCAGCATGTTCTGCGGGTTTCCGGTCAGCGTCATGACGCTGCCAATGTTGGCGGAGGTGACCAGAGCGATCAGGAAGGGGACCGGATTGAGTTTCGCGCGCAGCACCGCGGCAAGCACGACCGGCGTGAACAGGACGCAGATCGTGTCGTTCACGAAGAGCGCGGAGAGGACTCCGGAGGCGGCGATCAGGAGGGCCAGGAGTCGCCCGGGGCTGCCGGCGCGGATCAGGATCCAGGCCGACACGAATTCGAAGAAACAGGCGAGTTTGAGGATGGCGACGACGATCATCATGCCCAGAAGAAGGAGGATCGTCTCCCAGTTGATGGTGCTGCGGAGGGCCTCGTCGAAGGGGACGACGCCCAGGAGAACCATCAGCACGGCCCCGGCCAGCGCCGCCGAAGGACGGTCCAGGTTGAGGAAGCGGATGCGGTGGACCGAGATGAGGACATAGGTCGCGATAAAGATGAGGAGGGAGGCGAACCCCTGGAATGTCCAAGTCATCGGTGCTGCTCAGGTATCACGTTTCACCCGGACCTTCAACCAGAAAGTGAGAATCGACTTCTGCCAACCGCCCTGCTAGAATTCCGCCCATGATCGCCCTGCTCCTTCTGACGTCGCTCTGCCAGCAGGGCTACGAATACCGCCAGGGTGCGGGCGTGGTGGACCTGGCGACCGGCCAGGTCCGCAGCCCCGAGGAATTCCTGAAATTCGCGATCGCCGAGCGCGCCGCGGGGCGGCCCGAATCCGCGATCAGCGCTCTGACCGTCCTGGCCTCGAGAGTTCCCGACGCGGGCCTCCGCGAGACGGCCCACTTCGAGCGGGCGACCACTTACTATAAAGCAGGCGCCTACTACGAGGCTTACCACGACTTCGAAGGATTCATCCTCAAATTCCCCCAGTCGGAACGCGTGACGGCCGCCAAGCGCATGGAGATGACGGCGGCGCTCGAACTCGCCCGGGTCGGCAAGAGCACCTGGCTCGGGCTGTCGACGACGTCGACGACGGGCGTCGACTACCTTCACGACGCGCTGCGGCGCTATCCGCACGAGGACTTCGCCCCCGACTACCTCCAGAAGCTGGGAATGTTCTTCTACGAGCGGGAGGAATATGACCGGGCGGCGGAAGAGTTCACGCGACTCCTCGAGCAATACTCGGACGCTCCCGAGGCGGTACTGGCGCTCTACATGCTGGGCCGCACGTCCGAGAAGCGCTTCGATGCCGTGGACTACGACGTCAAGCCCCTCAAGGATTCCCGGCGCCATTATGAGCGTTTCCTTGAAGAGGCGGACCGCATGCGGCGGTTCTCGGACCAGGGCAAGCGCTGGGTGGACGCGCTGATTCCGGCCGTCCGGGAACGGCTGTCGAGCGTCTACGAACGCATGCTGATGAAGGAGCTCAAAACAGCGGAGTATTACGACTGGAAGGGCCTTCCCTGGTCGGCGGAGCCGTTCTACATCTCGATCCTCCGCGACGAGGCCACCTTCCGCAAAGTGCTCCCCGCCTTTCCCGAAACTCGTGCGTCCCGCCATGCGCGCGCCCGACTCACCGAGCTCAGCAAGAAGTGATCCGCCGTCTGGCTCCCCTCCTGGCCTTGGCCTTTTCCTCGTGCGGATACGAGATCGGGAACCTCTACGAGATCCGCGACGTGAAAGTAGACGTGTTCGACAATATCAGCGAACGCCGGACCCACGAATTCGATCTGACAGATTCCATTGTTCATGAGATTTCCTCGCGGGGGATCCGCGTTAACGCTAGGGATGCCGCGTATACGCTTAAGGGGAAGATCCTGGATATCCGGACGCCGGCCCTGGTCGACCTCAAGAACACCGACCAGATTCTCGTCGGATCGCTGAGCATGACGCTGGAAATCAAGCTGATCGACTCGAACGGAACCGAGATCTGGAAGGATACTCGAACCGAGAATTCGTCGATCACGGCGCAGAGGGGGGAGACGTTCGAATCGGCCCGGCAGAGGATTTTCGACCGCCTGGCACGCTGGGTGGTGTCGCACCTGGAAAAGGAGTGGTAACTCAGGCGGGAATTGCCGAAGCGTTGGTTATTGTGTAGACTTAGCAGTCTAGGGAAAGACGAGATGGATTTCGACGACGATCTGCAGAACAAAGAGGAACCGCGGCCGCGGAAGCCGCGCAGCTTCCTGCTCCTCCTCATCCTCATCTTCATCGCCATCATGATGGTGGTGTGGACCCGCTCCAGCTTCGCTCCGGGCAGGATGGCGGATGTATCGATTTCGGAATACCTTCAGGAGAAGGCCGCCGACCGGATCGAGAGCGTACAGATCGAGGGCGACGAGCTGATCGCCGACATGAAACAGGGCGGCTTCGTCCGCGAGGGGCACAGCTACAAGAAGATCCACGC
>DATGFI010000561.1:0-4242 GCA_035309205.1 Planctomycetota bacterium
CGCGCGATCGTTACCGGACCGCGGGTGCTCCTCCTCGACGAGCCCCTCAGCGCCCTGGACCTCAAGCTGCGCAAAGGCCTGCAGGCCGAGCTCCGCCGGCTTCAGCGCGAACTCGCCATGACCTTCATCTTCGTCACCCACGACCAGGAGGAAGCGCTCGCCATGAGCGACCGCATCGCGGTCATGAACCGCGGCCGAGTCGAGCAGGTGGGCTCTCCCGAAGACATCTACGAGAGGCCCTCGACCCGTTTCGCGGCGGAATTCGTGGGAGCGGGAAACTTCTTCGAGGGCAGCGGCGACGGCCGGACGTTCCGGACCAACGATGGACTCCGATTCGAGGCCCCGGCGTCGGGCGAGGCCGTCATCCTCGTGCGGCCGGAGAAGATGAAGATCTCCGCCGGCGCCGGAGTGGCCTGTCGCGTCGAGGAAATCCTCTATCAGGGCGCGTCCCGGTCGATCATCCTAAGAGCCGGCGAGCGACGGCTCTTCGTCGAGGACGCCAACGATGGCGCTACGGCGCGGGTCCGGGTCGGCGAGACGACGGCCGTGTCGTGGCGCCCTGAAGACGGGCTGGTGCTCCCTCGATGAAGGGCCGCTTCCTTTCGCTCCTGGTCCCGCCGACCGCCTGGCTCGTGGTCTTTCTCGTCGTTCCAACCGCGGTGCTTGCGCTGGCGGGCTTCTCCACCGAAGGCGTCCGGGCGCTGGCTGAACCGGTGACGTGGCTTCTTTTCTGGCGCTCGTTCCGGATCGCGGTGGTGTCGACCGCGTTGTGCCTGGCGGTTTCCTACCCGGTCGCCTACTACATTGCCGGATGCGGGAAGCGCTGGCGGGCCATCCTCCTCTTTCTCGTCGTACTCCCGTTTTGGACGAACCTCCTGGTCCGCACCTATGCCCTCAAGTTCTGCCTGGACCCCCTGGGCTGGTCGAGTACCGAGTCGGCCGTCGTCCTGGCCCTCGTCCAGAGCTTCCTCCCCTTCATGATCCTCCCCCTCTACTCCTCCATCGAGAAGCTTCCCAGGAGACTGCTCGAAGCATCGCAGGACCTCGGCGCTTCACCGGCGCGAACCTTCTGGAGCGTCACGGTGCCGCTGACCCTCCCGGGCATCGCCGCAGGCTGCATCCTCGTCTTCATCCCGGTCCTGGGAATCTTCGCGCTGCCGGAGTTCATCGACGAGCGCACGCCGATGGTCGGCAGTCAGATCAACCTCTACTTCATGAAGAACCGCAATCCCGGCGCCGGCTCGGCACTCACGCTGATCCTCATGGTCTTGACCATCACCCTGACCGGGATCTACTCGCGCTTCCGGAAAAGCGAGGGTCTGGTGTGAAGAAGCTCCTTGCAGGTTTCACGGCGCTCGTGCTGGCGGCCCTCTACGCCCCGATCGCTGTCATGATGCTCTTCTCGTTCAACGAGTCGAAGTACTCGGTGCGATGGACGGGATTCACCGTCGACTGGTACCTCAAGCTCGCCCAGGATACGACCCTGCACCGCGAGCTCGGAAACACTCTCGTCCTGGCCGGCTCGACGACCGTCCTGGCCACGGTCCTGGGCACGATGGCGGCGCTCGCCGCCCGAGACGCCTTCCGCGGCAAGCGCCTGTATTCCACCTTGATCGCTCTGCCGGTCATGGTCCCGGATATCGTTCTGGCGATCGCCCTTCGGGCGCTCTTCGACGCGGTCCACTGGAAGCTCTCGCTCGTGACGGCGATCGTCGCCCACACCACGTTCAACCTGTCATACGTCGCGGTCGTGGTCTCCGCCCGGCTCCAGGGCCTCGACCGGTCGATCGAACTGGCCGGCCAGGACCTGGGGGCTTCGCCGGTCCGCGCCTTCTGGAAGGTCACCCTGCCGGCCATCCTGCCGGGGGTCCTCTCCGGTGCGGTCCTCGCGTTTACTTTGTCGTTCGACGACTTCGTGATAACGTACTTCACGACCAGTCCCGGGGACGGGACGCTGCCGATGCGCATCTATTCGATGGTGCGCTTTGCCGTGACGCCGGAGATCAATGCCCTGTCGTCGGTGATCCTGGTCGCGTCGCTGGCGCTCATCGTGGCGGCGCTCAAGATCTCCAAGGTGCCGGTCGCAGGGGGAGGACGATGAAAAGGCTCGCCTTGGTGTTGTTGCTGGGACTGCCGGGCTGCTCGCCGGCCAAGCCGGAGCTCCACGTGTTCAACTGGGCCGATTACTTCGGCCCGGACACGATCAAGGACTTCGAGAAGGAGTTCGACTGCCGCGTCGTGCCGGATTATTTCGAGTCCGCGGAGACCCTGCGGGCGCGGCTCGACGGCGGCCGCTCGGGCTTCGACGTCGTCTTCCCCAGCGACGAGGTTATGAGGGCCCTGATCGCACGGGGTCTGCTCGAAAGGCTGGACCTCAGCAGGATCCCGAACTTCAAGAATCTCTCGCCCAGATTCCGCAGCCTCGAGTACGACCCCAAGAACGACTATTCGGTCCCGTACATGTGGGGAACGACGGGCATCGCCTACAACAAGTCCAAGGTCAGCCCGGCACCCGATTCCTGGGCTGCTCTGTGGGATCCGAAATACGCGGGCAAGGTGACGATTCTAGACGACGCCCGCGAGGCCTTCGCTGCCGCGATCTGGGCCGACCGGGGCTCGCCCTCGGATCTGTCCGGCGACTCGATCGAAAAGGCGAAGAGGAAGCTCGCCGACGCGAAGGTAATGGCGTTCGACGGCCAGCCCAAGCTGCGTCTCATCAAGGGCGAGGCCTGGATCGCCCAGTGCTACAGCGGGGACGCCCTCCAGGCCGCCGGCACCGACCCGAAGGAGCGCTCGGGCGATATCGGCTACGTCATCCCCAAGGAAGGCGGCACCATCTGGGTCGACAACATCTGCATCCCCAAGGGCGCGCCGAACAAGGACTTGGCCCACAAGTTCATCGACTTCCTGCTTCGCCCCGAAGTCTCGGCGGCCATCTCCAACGAAGTGTCCTACGCCAACCCCAACGAGGCCGCACAGAAACTGATCCACCAGGAGGTCCTGGACAACCGCGCAGCGAACCCCCCCGAGGAGGAGCTCCGACGCTGTTCGCTTTTCAAGGAGCTCGACCCGGCGATCAAGAAGAAGCTCGACGATGCCTGGGCGCAGGTGAAGGGCCGTTAACGCCGTCTCCTGTGTTATGCGTCCTTGCATCGTCCTCCTGCTCGGGCTGACGTCCTGCGCCGAAGTCCTGCCTGCCAGCCAGGCCTCCACCCCCGCGGCGCTCGCGTCTCTTCTGGACCACCCTGACCCCGCACGCCGCGAAGAGGCGGCCGCCCGGCTTTCGATCCTGGGGTCGACCGTCGCCGAGGCACTGGGGGGAAAGACGGCCGCCCGGACCGACGAGGACACCGGGTCCCTGAGGGCCGCCCTCCAGCAAGCTCTCGCCGAGCCCACGGCGGAGCGGATGATTCGACGGGCGTTTCACTCACTCCGCACGGGCTGCCTGGCCCGGGACGCCCCGGTCGTGGCCGCCGCGCTCAGCGCACAGGGCTTCCGACGCATCGAGATCTACGAACCTCACGACGGCCTGAAGTTCACCCGCTACCTGGCGCAGCCCTCGGCCTACGTCGATGGCGCCGGAGGCCTCCACGATCTTTTCTGCTGGACCCAGGCGCTCCGACGGAGCGACTCCACGTGGATCGTGCGGGAGGTCTATGTCGGACTCCATGCGCGTTTCGACGCGCCGTTCAAAGCCATCGCGCCAAGCGGGCGATATCCGCGCGGCAGCGTCCTGGCGATGTTCCTCGAACGCCCGGAACTTCTGAAGCTCGCGCAGGCCTTCCCGGTCCTCGAGGAGATCGAATTCACCTATGGCCGGATCCGGGACAAAGGATCGGAGACTGCGCCGGCGGGATTCCACGTCATTGCCGGCTTCGTCACGGAGGGCAAGACGGGCGGGCGCTCGGTTTATTACACCGCCGAATGCGGGCTCGATCCGCGGGAAGGGCGCGGCGGAGCGCTGGACTGGGAGGGATTCTCGCCCGCCGACACCGTAGGCTCACTGACGCCCCGTGGGTCGGGAATCTGGGGATCCGGGGGCCTCAAGCCCGTCCAGGACGAGTGAAGGGGCGCACCGCTTGGAGCCGACGAACCGGACTCCGAGCGCGCTGTCAGGGAAAGGGGATCCTTCAGTGAAGGAGCGCGTTACCGCCGCCCGTGTCCTGCTTGAGCTGAAGGGCGAAGATCCGGCGGTCGACGGCTTTGAGGGCGTGCTCGTCGTCTTCGGCGATCGAATCGAAC
>DATGFI010000562.1:0-2971 GCA_035309205.1 Planctomycetota bacterium
CCCCCGAGGTCCTACGGGTGTCAACGTGTCTCGTCCGGACGATGAGTGTTAGGAGATGATGAAGACCTTAACACTTCGTTGACACCATTCCGCACCCTCTGATCTAATACGCCCCGATGTTCAGCCTGATCCCCAAGGAAATGATCTTCTTTGATCTCTTCGAAGAAGCGGCGAAGAACGCCCACCAGGGGGCCGTGGCGCTGGTCGATCTCCTCGAGGACTTCCGGCTCGTCCCCGAGAAGGCCCGGAAGATCAAGGACATCGAACATGCCGGCGACAAGATCACCCACACGACCATCGAGAAGCTGAACCAGACCTTCATCACCCCGCTCGACCGCGAGGACATCCACGAGCTGATCTGCCGCATCGACGACATCATCGACTTGATCGACTCCGCCGTCGCCCGGATGCATCTCTACAAGATCGACAAGCCCACCGAGGACGCCAAGGCGCTGGCGAGGGTTCTCGTAAAGGCGACTCAGATCATCATCGAGCTGCTGCCGAAGATGCGCAACCTCAAGCTGTCCAGTTCGCTGTTGCAGGATTGCATCGCGATCCACACCCAGGAAAACGAGGGGGACCGCATTCAGCAGCACGCGCTGGCCTCGCTGTTCGAGAACGGCCACGACCCCATCTTCATCATCAAGTGGAAGGACATCTACGAGGAGCTCGAGGCGGCCACGGATCGCTGCGAGGACGTGGCCAACGTCATCGAAGGCATCGTCCTGAAAAACGCCTGATCCGCCGATGCTGATCCTCGTCATTTGCATCGTCCTCCTGGCCCTCATTTTTGACTACATCAACGGCTTTCACGACGCCGCTAATTCCATCGCGACGGTTGTCTCGACGCGGGTAATGACGCCCAAGGCGGCCGTGGTCATGGCGGCGTTCTTCAACTTCGTGGCGTTCTTCGTCTTCCACCAAGGAGTCGCCAAGACGATCAAGTCGGGCGTGGTGGAGTCGAGCGCGATCACCATAGCGGTCGTGACCTCCGGTCTGCTTGCCGCTATCGCGTGGAACCTGATTACGTGGTACTACGGCATCCCTTCGAGTTCCTCGCACGCCCTGGTCGGCGGATACGCCGGCGCGGCGGTCGTGAAGGGAGGCTGGAAGGTTCTCAATGGCGGCGGCCTCGTCTACCAGCTGGTGTCCCACGGCAAGTGGGACACCGCGCACATCACGATCATCGATATCGGAGCGTTCATCCTGATCGCGCCCCTGCTGGGGATGTTCTTGGGATTCACCTGGATGGTCATCATCTATTGGACCTTCCGCCGGGCCTCCCCCAGTCGAGTGAGCACGGTCTTTCGTAAGGCGCAGCTCTTCTCTGCGGCCGCCTACAGCCTGGGTCACGGCGGCAACGACGCCCAGAAGACCGCGGGGATCATCGCGGCTGTGCTCCTGGCGGGTGGGTATCTGAAGCCCGATTCGGATATTCCGTGGTGGGTGGTTTTCTCCTGTTATGCGGCCATGGGCCTGGGAACGATGGGCGGAGGCTGGCGGATCGTCAAAACGATGGGGCAGAAGATCTGCCTGCTCCAGCCCGTGAACGGCTTCTGTGCCGAGCTGGCCGGTTCCATGACTCTCTTCGCCGCCACGTACCTGAAGATCCCCGTCAGCACGACGCACACGATCACCGGGGCCATCGTCGGTGTCGGCTGCACCCGAGGCCTCCATGCGGTCAAGTGGGGCGTCGCCAGCCGGGTCGTCTGGGCCTGGATCCTGACGATCCCCATCTCGGGCGGGATTGCAGCGCTTCTCTATTTTCCGCTGGGCCGGCTGATCAACTTTTAGCCGCTTCCTGGAAGTGCTCCGCCGTAAAGCCGAAGATCTGTACCCGCGGATCCGGATAGGGAAGCCCGGCTTTTTCAAACGTCCGGCGGAGGAACTCCGTCCGGTCCCATGCCCATTCGACGGCGACCTGGGGAAGCAGGAGCCCGCTGATCTCGCTCTTCTTCACGTAAAGACCGTGGAGGCCCACGACGATTTCTTCAGGTCGGAGCAGCATCAGGGGGGAAAGCACGGATAGCTCGATGTCGAGGCCCTGCACCTCCTGGGGCCGCACCGGGGAGAAGCGGTGATCGCGCTCGGCGGAGGCGGCGGCCATGTCGCGGACTGACTCCCAGAGCGCTTCTCGGGCCTGGACATGGCCGATGCAGCCGCGGAGCGCGCCGGCGGCACGGAGGGTAACAAAAACGGCCCCCTTCTCGCGAAGGGGGCCGTTCGGGTTCTTCAGAGTCGGAAGCTCGCGGCCGCTTGCGGCAGCCGCGACGGAGTTCCGCGCCAGCTCCAGGAGCGTCTTCCGGTCCTCGTCGGAGAGCACGCTCCCAGTCTAGCGCAGGGAGGTTTACTTCTTCGTTGTTTTCGCGGGTTTCACCGCGCTGGTCGGGGCGACCGAGGCGCCCTTGACGACGAAGATTTCGACGCAGCGCGCGACGCCGTTATGTTCGGTGGCCTCCGTGCCGTGACCCTCGACGCTCGCGATCTGGCTCTCGCGCATGCCGTTGCGAAGGAGCTCGCCCATGACCGCGGTCGCGCGGCGGCAGCTCAGCTCCATGTTGGTGTCGGTCTCGAGCTTCTCCTTGGTCTCCTTGCGGGTGATCGGCTTCTTGTCCGCGTGGCCGACGATCTTGCACAGGTTGCTCCGGTTCGCCTCAGCGAACGCCTTGAGGGCCTTCTTGCCGTTGTCCGTGATGTTCCAGCTGCCGAGCTGGAACATCAGGGCGCTGGAAAACTCGACGGCGCCGGTACGCGGATTGACATAGACATCGCCCTTGTCGGCGACGACGCCCGAGTCCTTGAGCGCCTTTCTCAGGCTGTCGGCGAGGTCGCTGTAGAACTTGGCGGACTCGCCGTTGATGTCGTTCTCGGCCTTGAGGCGGTCGTAGGCTTCGCCCTTCAGCCTCAGCTCGGCGTTCTCTTTCTCGAGCGCGCCGTTGTATTCCTTCAGCTGGGCGGTGTCTCGGTCGTA
>DATGFI010000563.1:0-2495 GCA_035309205.1 Planctomycetota bacterium
GAAGTTTCGGCAGAAGGACTATGCGGGGGGCGCGGAGGACAACCAGGCCGCCCTTCGGGCCAGGCCCGATCACGAGGATGCCCTCTACAACCTGGGACTCTGCCGGCTCAATCTCGGGAAGAACCAGGAGGCCGAAGCGGACTTCAGCCGCTTCCTCGAACGGCAGCCGAAGGACTGGGGCGCGTACCTGAAGCGCGGAGTCGCACGCCTGGGCACCGGAGCCAATCGGGGTGCCCTTGCGGATCTCAGCCGCTCTCTGGAGCTCAAGCCGGATAATCCGGAGACGCTCCTCCACCGGGGTCGGGCGAAGCACAATCTCGGCCAGTGGAGCGAGGCTGTGGCGGACTACGACAAGGTGATCGCTCTGGATCCCTTGTTCATGAACGCTCACTTCAACCGCGGGCTCAGCCGCGCGAGGCTCGCGGACCATATGGGGGCCATCGAGGACTTCACGCGCTACCTCGAGAAGTATCCGGAGGACTCGGAAGCGTACGTCCTCCGCGCGAATCGACGCCTCGACCGGGGGGATTACCGGTGGGCGGCCGAAGACTATGAAAAGGCCGTCAGCCTCTCGCCCAAGTCCGAATCGGAGCTTCGGCCGTGGATCGAACGAGCGCTCAAGCTCCGGAAGCTGGAACTCGAGGGGCCACCCTCCGAATTCGCCCTGGCCTGCTCCGAGCGCGGCTGGGGAAAGCAGGATGGCGGAGAGGCCGCCAATGCCCTCCTCTGGTTCGAGAAGGCCCTGAAGATCGACGCGGACTGCTCTTCGGCCTGGCATGGCAGCGGGTGCGCCTTCTACGCCATGGACCGCAATGAGGAGGCCCTCAAGAACCTTCGGAAGGCCCTCCTCCTTTCTCCGAAGAACCCGGACATCCATTGCGATCTGGCGCGTGCACTCCGCGTTGCGAAGGATGCCTCCGGCGCGATGGAGCATCTGAAGAAGGCGCTGGAAGTGAAGCCCGACCTCGCCAGGGCCTACTGGTGGCAGGGATTGATCCATCTGGATCGGCAGGAATACCAGAATGCGGTTCGGGACTTCTCCAAGTACCTGGAACTGGATCCCGACAAAAACTCCGCGGCATGGAACTACCGGGGACGGGCCCGGCACAAGCTGGGCAAGATTGCGGACGCGGTGGCCGACTTCACCCGCGCCATCGAGATTGCTCCCGGGGAGGCGGAGTACGTCGCAAATCGCGGCTACGCCAAGCTCGACCTGAAGGACCGGGAAGGGGCCGCGGCCGATTTCAAGACCGCCTCCTCCCTCAATCCGGACCTGAAGGCATCCTTGGAGCGGGCTCTGGGCGGGGGGGCCTCCTCGGGCGGGGTAGCAGGGAAGGTCCCCGCGAAGCCCGCGGCCCCGAAGGTCGTCGGGACCTCGACGCCCCTCAATGGCGGGGAAGTCCGGTCGCTCGTTTTCGGGTGGGCCGGCTTTGCCTTTGTGATGCTCCTCCTCGGCATTCCGAAGATTCCCATTCTCGGCGACTGGCCCCGGCGCACTCTGGATGTCGGCTACAAGGCTTGGTGGATCGTGGAGCATTGGAACAACCCCCTCGTATTCCCGCACAAAGCCAACCTGTGCATGGAACCCTTCTGCACCCGGATCGACACGACCAAGAAGTACGTCGGCGGACATCGGGGGTACACGAGCCAGGTCGATTACAATTACTGCCCCGAGCATCAGCCGACGTTCTTCTCCATGGGCATCCGCTTCGACGGCTTCCTGTATTTCATCTATTGGGCCGTCGCCATCTTCCTGTCGGCGTTCCTCTATGGCGTGCCGTTTGCGCTGGCCCTTCGGATCCTGATGTGGCCGGTCCTCCTTCCGCTGTGGAAGGCGGGTAAGATCTCTTCGGGACTCCTCCTTCCTCGGCTCCCGGAGAGCGGATCCCCCGCCGAGAAGAAGCTGAATACATTTTCCTTCTGGGTGACCGGGGCCTTTGTCCTGTCGCTCTGGACCATGTTCGCGTTCTGGTAGAAAGGCCGAAGGATTCGATGAAACGCCTGTTCTGGATCCTGATCACGGGCCTCGCCTCGGGCTGCGATAAATCGCCGTCCGGGAATGCCGGCGCCCCCTCAGTTCCTTCCCCTGCCCCGGCGGCGGCAAGCGGTCCCCGGGCGCTCGGGGCCGAGACCGGGTCGTTCTTCTGGTTCAACTCCCGCACCATCTCGGATGCCGGTCAAGCCCATTACGGACGCTTCGCCTATACCCAGCTGTTGCCTTTTCTTTCTCCCGGGGAGCAGAAGAACCTGGAAGCCTGGTTTGTCGTGCAGGACGGGGATTACCTGGGCGCCATGAACGCGCCGGCTTCCGGCCCCGAAGAACGCCGGATCCTGGACGAGGTCGACCGGATCGGGCGAAGCCTCTGCTACGCGATCGCAGTGTTCGGCTCGGCGGGGCTCTCCCTTGAGGACATCGATTCCCGGCTGCGGTCCGGGAAGGTCACCGGGTACCTGGGCCGCACCACCGCACCGGGCACCGATGCCCAGAAGTTCGT
>DATGFI010000564.1:0-2386 GCA_035309205.1 Planctomycetota bacterium
GGCGCCGGCCATAGTTCCTCATCCAAGCCTCGTACTGGTCCACGAACGTGTGGTTCGAGACGACATGAATCGTCTGGAGATCCTTCAGCTCCGTGAGCTGGCGGCAGATGCGTTCGATGATCGGCACGCCGCCGACGGGGAGCAGCGGTTTGGGACGGTTCTTCGTGAGGGGGTAGAGTCGGGTCGCATATCCCGCTCCGAGAATGAGAGCATCCATGGCGACAACCTCCTGGTCTAGATGAGCGAGTTCCGGCCAAACGTCGCCTGCTTGTAGCTGATGTCCCGGCCGATGACCCCGTCCGTCCCGCGGTTCTCGAGGATATACGGGAGGTCCGGATCGTCCGGGATACGAAGATCCGGCAAGAAGGCCCGCTCTCCGGCGAGCCTGATCCGGGGGATGTCTGCCAGGCCAAGCGAAGCTCCGTCCTGAGGCGGTTCCTGCGCCGGAGCGATGTCCGCGAGGCACCTAAAGCCTGCAAGGTCCGGGGTGAGCTTGCCCACCGGAGGCCTCCTTATCGAGCTTGCTTCGGGATTCCATCTAAAGTCCGTCCGGATCACGGCCGTGCGGCCGTGATCCGGACAGGGAACTGGGGGTAGGGATGTCAGGTCATGGATGTCCCTGCTGACGGTCCTTCCGACGCAGGATGACTCGGAATCCGTCGACGGTGTCCTCAACCGCGGCGCGGACTCTCTCCGCCGCTGCCGCGCCGGACTCTTCCGCGGCGTCAAGCGCTGCACTGGCCGCGCTTGAGGCAGCTTCGGACGCATCGAGCCCGAGCTCCTTGGCGCCGTGGACGGCCCCTCTCACCAGGCCCCGGGTCGCATGAGCCACGTCGCCTCCGCGCCGGAGGGTTTCGCGGATCACGGTTCCGGAGGTCCTTACGATCGTCCGAGACGCCGCGGCGCCGGACTCCCTCGTCCCCCGGAGCACGCCGACGCAGATCCCTTTGATGGCCGCGGCGGAATCCTCCTCCGTGCTGTCGATGCCGCCAACGGCACTTTTGATGACTTCGGCGATCCGATTCGCCGCAGCATCGCCGGCCATCCCGGCCTCGTGGATGGCGGCGGTCACCGCGCGGGCCACCGCTTCAGAGGATTCGGTGAAAATGCCGCCGGCACCGCGAAGCGCCTGGGCCATCCCGTCCCGGATCGGGTGGGATTCTGGTCTCTTCGCGGATCTCATCGATCGGCCTCCAGTCGTCGTGTTCGGAAGTGCGCTATCTACGACGCGGCCCCGGCGGCGTTTCGGGTTTTGGCTCCGGAACAGGGGGAACACCTTGGGGTCTTTGGCTGTAACCCGGATTTGAACGCCGGCGTTCATAGACCGGAGTCCCGTTGGAGGATCGTCTTATGAAGAAGGACGTGCCCGATTGGATGGGCGCTCTGGCATCGGCGAGCGGGATGCTCCTCGTCCTGACGGGATGGCTCTCGGGGATGTCGGCCTGCTACGTCGCCGTGAGAGAGCCCGTGCACGAAGTGGTCGCCCCCGGTGAAGGCTCCGGCGAAATCGTGGTCGAGGATGCCCCCCCGCCGTCCCGTTCAGAAGTGGTCATCGGCGCCGCACCCGGTCCGGACTACATTTGGATCGGAGGATACTGGGGCCGCTATCGCAACAACTGGCACTGGGTGGGCGGCCGCTGGGTGCGGCGACCGCATCCGGACGCCGTCTGGATCGGCGGTCGCTGGGATCGGGGATCCAGAGGATATTTCTGGAGGTCCGGCCACTGGCGATAGCCGTCCCTCGGCGGTGCGCCCGCCGCATACCTTCCGGGATCCGGCGGGCGCTTCTCTTGGAAAACGTGCGGTTAGGTTAGGGAAGTACGCCCGGAGACGAGGCATCGGGCTCCGGAGCCTTGCGGCACTTGCAGGGACCCGAGTCGTGGCAGTCGCCGCAGTCGCAGTTGTCTACCGAGCAACAGGCGCGCTTCGTCGGAAGCTCCGGACTGACATCTTCTCGCTTGTCGTGACCCGGCTCCAGGAGATGACGGTTCGTGCTGCAGCCCGACTGCCACAGCAGGCTCGCCAGACCCAGACCCATCAGAACTTTCATCGGAGTCTCCTTTCGTTCATGGTGGGAGCCTCGGTCGGAGTCGACGTTATGATGGGTAACGGCCCCGGGAATGCCGGCGTAGATAGCCTCAACAGGGGAGGCGTGCATGTGCTATATCGCCGGGCTTCTCATCGCAACGGTCACCCTGGTCCCCGACGACCTTTTGAGCTACCGCGTCCCCGAGTCCGCGTCCCTCGAGGAAACCACGAAGGCGGCGCTGGCGCTTGCCGCGCGTTCCCGGAGCTACGGGTACAAGGGCGTCCGGACGACCGTCGTGGAACGCGGGGGGCGAAAGTTCATCCAGGTGGCCTGCGAGGGGGGGCTCACTCCAGAAAT
>DATGFI010000565.1:0-6843 GCA_035309205.1 Planctomycetota bacterium
CGGAGGTGGACTTATAGGCGGTCTTGAACGCGTCCAGGGCATCCTCCGCCGCCTTCTCGTCCTGGACCATCGGCCCGGCCGCGAGAACCAGAAGCATCGTCGCTGTCATCATCGCCGCAAACTCCCTTAAGCCTCTACGGACACCCCCCGGGGGTGTGAGGGAGATCTTCCCCTGCAATAATGTACCCGCCAAACGCCTCATTCCCGCGGCCTTTTTTCTTTCCCGAACCCGCCCGGGATCGTATCTTCTGAAGCATGAAGAGAGCGACAGTCGCCGTGCTCCTGGTCCTGGCGTGGGGCTGCGGCGGGGCGGATCCCAGGCCGGATTCAAGAGCGGAGGCAAAGCCCCCCATGACCCCCGAATCTAAGCCCCCGGTCCCCCCCGCGGCCAATCGGCCCGAACCTGAGCACATCACCGTGGCCCACGTCCTGATCTCCTTCGCGGGGACGAGGACCGAGGCCAAACGCTCGAAGGCAGAGGCCGAGAAGCTGGCGGGCGACGTCCTGGCTCGCGCCAAGAAAGGCGAGGACTTCGACAAGCTGATGAAGGACCTTTCCGACGACCCGGGGGGCGGCGTCTATATGATGGCCAACCGCGGCGCCCGGAAAGGGAATCCCGACGAATTCATGCGCGACGAGATGGTTCCGGCCTTCGGCGACGTCGGCTTCAGGCTCGACGTGGGGGCGATTGCGATGTCCGACTACGACGCCAAAAAGAGCCCCTTCGGCTGGCACATCATCAAGCGCCTGAAATAAGAGGATGGAAGGAAGGACTTTATGAACTGCATCCTGGCGGCGGTCGCGGCGGCGGCAGTGGCGGGAATCGCGGGCTTCGCGGCGGCGGCGAGAAGCCGGCCGGTCGTGGATGAGCGCCTTTTTGAGATGCGCACGTATGTCGCCAATCCCGGAAAGATGAAAGACCTGCACGCCCGCTTCCGCGAGCATACCTGCAAGCTCTTCGAGAAGCAGGGCATCGTGAACGTGGGATACTGGTCGCCGACCTCCGGCGAAAACGCCGAGAATACGCTCGTCTACATCATCAGCTATCCGAACAAGGATGCTCAGCAGAAGATGTGGAAGGCATTCCTGGACGATCCGGAGTGGAAGGCGGCCAAGACGGCGAGTGAGAAGGACGGCTCGCTCGTCGCCAGCGTGAAGTCGGTATTCATGACCGCGACGGACTACTCGGCGATCAAGTAGAAGCGCCGTAACCGTCGGCGCTCGGCGGGGCCAGCTCCGGCACCCCCCCCGGTGCGCCTATCCCCCTGCGGGGTCCAGGTCGGGCTCATCCGGGTTCAGGTCCTTTTCGAGCCAGCCCGCCAGCACCTCCGCGGCCTGGGCCGCGTGCCGGTCTTCGACGTAGATGCCGAAGACGACCGCCCCCGTGACCACGCTTCCGCCGGACTTCGTGTCCAGGGAAGAATCGATTCCCGCGGCCTGGAGCAGGGCCTGGATGCGCTCTGCCTCGTCCACGGACTCCGTCGCGTAGAGACGCTTCACGTCTCCATTCTACCCGGCGCAGGCCAGGAGGGGCACCCGGCCGTGGCGACCTACGCGAGGAGTTCCTTGACCACGCGGCCATGGACGTCGGTCAGCCGGAAATCGCGGCCCGCATACCGGTAGGTGAACTTCTCGTGATTGAAGCCCATCAGGTGCAGGATCGTCGCGTGGAGGTCGTGGACGTGGACCTTGTCGTCGCCGATCGCGTGCACTCCGAACTCGTCGGTCGCGCCGTGGACTCGGCCGCCCTTCACACCGCCGCCCGCCATCCACATCGAGAACCCGCTCGACTGATGGTCGCGGCCCGCCACCTTTCCAGGCCTGCCTTCGACCGTCGGGGTTCGTCCAAACTCGCCGCCCCAGATCACCAGGGTGTCGTCGAGCATCCCGCGCTGCTTCAGGTCCCGGATCAGGGCCCCCAGCGCCTGGTCGGAATCCTTCGCCAGCTTCGAGATCGCCTCCTGGATGTTCTGGTGGTTGTCCCAGGGCTGCTCGCGGCCGGTCCAGACCTGGACGAAGCGCACGCCGCGCTCGAGGAGGCGGCGGGCGATCAGGAGCTGCCGGGCCTGCGTCCCCGTCCCGTACTGGTCCCGGATGTACTGGGGCTCGCGCATCACGTCGAACGCGTCGGTCGCCTCCATCTGCATCCGGTAGGCGAGCTCAAACGACTGGATCCGAGCCTCGAGCTGGGGGTCCTCGGACCGCGTCTCGCGGTGGCCCTGATTGAGCTGGCGGAGCAGGTCGAGCTGCTCCTGCTGCTCCCTGTTGCTGATTCGACCGTTTCGCACGTTTTCGACCAGCTTGTCGACTTCGGTGTGCTGCGTGTCGATGTAAGTCCCCTGGAAGATTCCGGGCAGGAATCCCGACTGCCAGTTCTGGGACTGGTAGATCGGATAGCCGCCGGGGCACATGGCGATGAAGCCCGGCAGGTTCTGGTTCTCGGTGCCCAGCCCGTACGTCAGCCACGACCCCATGCTGGGCCGCGACTGCCGCGGCTCACCGCAGTTCATGAGCAGCAGCGACGGCTCGTGATTGGGGTCGTCGGCATACATACCCCGGATCACGCACAGATCATCGGTCGACTGCGCCAGGTTCGGAAACAGCTCGCTGACCTCGATGCCGCTCTGGCCGTACTTCTTGAACTTGAACGTCGAAGGGAAGGCGACGTTCCCCTTGGTATTGCCTCCCTTCTGGAACTCCGCCGGCAGGGCCTTCCCCGACTGCCGGTCCAGCGCGGGCTTGGGATCGAACGTGTCGACATGGGAAGGGCCCCCGTTGGCAAAGATGTGGATCACCCGTTTGGCGCGGCCGGGAAAGTGGCCGGTCCTCGGAGCGAGCGGATTCAAGGCCGGCGCATCGTCGGCGAAGGCCTGGCCCATGAGATCGGCGAGCATCAGCGCGCCCATCCCCATGCCGCCCCGGCACAACAGCTCCCTGCGCGTCATGTTCATCGGATCTTCCTCTGGATCTCTCGGGACCTCGGTCGGCTTCTCTCAGTCGACAAAGACAAATTCGTTGGATTCGAAGAGGACCTGGACGTATTTCTCCCAGGCCGACAGGGCTGGCAGGGCCTTCGGTGCCGGACCGCTGAAGCCGGATTGGGCGTTCCACTCCTCCTCGGCCATTCGGATCGACGGCGCCCAGGTGAAGTCGTCGCTGTTGACATCCCCGCGACAGTCGACGATGAAGTCGATCGTTTCGCCGGCGTCGACCCTGAGGCCGCTGATCTTGGTTTCGGCGTCCAGGCGGACCACCTGCCACGCGGCAAGCTCGCCCTGGCGGCTGGAGACGATGCGGCCGTGGACTCCGTCGCCGCCCGGCGCATGGTGGCCGAGGCTGCCGGAGATCGTGACCGTCCCGGCCTGGGGAGCGGTCCAGCGCCGGATGACGCCGTGGGCGACGTCGTTGCCCGCGTGGCCACCGGTGGCCGTGAGGAGGCACCAGCCGGTGGACGGATCGGGCAGCTGCTTGGCGCTGCCCATCCAGCCCTGCGGCGTGAAATTGGGCAGCGGATGGAAATCCGCGCCGCCGGTTCCATAGCCGTACTGCCAGATCGGCGCGCGGGTGACCGGAGCCGCCGTCGTCGCGCGAGCCACGTACGCGACGCCCAGGGCGAGCTCCCGTCCGGTCGCTTCGCGACCGAAGACGCGGCGGTAGATCGCCTGGACGCGGCGCTCGGGCTTGTCCTCCCGCTGGATCTCCGGGAGCTCGGAGAGCCTGCCCGCCTGCTCCATGATGAAAGGACTGTTCATCATGAACAGGGCCTGCTGGGGGATCGTCGTGACGAAGCGGCCCGGGCTGTGCATGTCCGGGACCGCAAAATCGAAGGTCTTGTAGAGGTTCGCAAGGTTGAGGCGGTCGACGTAGCCGTAAACCGTGCGGCGCGTCGAGTACGGCGCGGTCGTGAGCTCGACCGAACGGCCGCCCATCGCCGGATCCAGCGTGCCCGAAACGGCCAGGAGAGAGTCGCGCATCGACTCGAGATCGAGGCGTCGCCGGTTCTGGCGCCATAGGAGGAGATTGAGCGGGTCCGTCCTGCGGTACTCGGGGTTGTCGAGGCACGACTGCCGGTAGGCGCTGGACAGGAGGATGAGACGGTGGAGCTTCTTCACCGACCATCCATCCGCCACGAAGGCACGGGCCAGCCAGTCGAGCAGCTCCGGGTGCGTGGGAGCGTCGCCGCGGACGCCGAAGTTGCTGGGGGTGCGGACGAGGCCGAAGCCGAAGTGCTGGGCCCAGACGCGGTTGACGAACACCCGAGCGGTGAGCGGGTTCTGGGCGCTCGCGACCGCCTTCGCGAGTTCGAGTCTTCCGCCGTCCTTGTAGGCCTGGCGATCGTCGGGCGAGAGGATGGCCAGGAACTGGCGGGGCACCTCGTCGCCGGGCGTGCCGGGATTCCCGCGGAGGAAGACGCGGGGGTTGTGCGGAGTGGCCGACTCCTCGAGCGTCATCGCCCGAGCGGGCGCACCGGGGTGATGGTGGAGCTCTTCGATCTTGCGTCGAAGCTGCTTGAGCTTGCCGCGGTCATCGCCGGTCAGAAACGAGTCGATGTCGGCGATGGGGATGCTCGACGGGAACTCCGGGGCCGTGATCAGGGATTTGAAGGGTTCTTCCAGGAGCGCCCGACCGTAACGCTCGGCGGCTTCCCGGAGCGAGCCGGGAGCTTCAGCGAACGCCTGCGCGATGGGGGCGGGGGCGCCGATCAGGGCGGTCCAGAGTTCTTCGACCGGCAGGCCGGCCATCGCGCGCCAGGCGGCCAGCTCGGGAGGATTGGTTTTCAGCCACTGGATCCAGCGCCTCAGGATCGCCGCGTTGAGTCCGGCGGCCCTGGCTTCGTCGTCCGGCTTCCCCTTGCTCTCCTGGGCGGCCAGCAGATAGGCGGCCAGCTGGGAGGCCGAGCGGAAGGTTGCGCTGATTTCCACGCGGCGCGTCTCCTTGAATTTGGAGACCTCCGCCTCGCGTGCGCCCAGCTCCTTCAGGTAGGCCGCATAGTCGGGCGACATCCGGGGAGCCGCCAGCAGCGGCATCTCCTTGGGCGCGGCCGAGCTCGCGAAGATGCCGTAGAGCGAATAGTAGTCTTTCGTCGGGATCGGGTCGTACTTGTGATCATGGCATCGGGCGCAGGTCACCGTCAGCCCGAGCAGACCCCGGGAAACCACGTCGATGCGGTCGTCGATGATGTCGGGCTGACGGTTCAGGAAGGACCGGCCCACCGTGAGGAAGCCCAGGGCTGCCAGGTCGCTTCTGTCGTCGCCGGTCTGGAGCCGGTCGGCCGCGATCTGCAGCATCAGGAAGCGGTCGTAGGGCAAATCGTCGTTGAAGGCCTTGATGACCCAGTCGCGGTAGGTGTAGGGATAGGGCAGGCGCCGCTCTTCGTCGACGACCCACTCCTTGGTGTCCGCGTACCGGGCGATGTCGAGCCAGTGCCGCCCCCAGCGCTCTCCATAGCGGGGGGAGGCGAGCAGGCGGTCGACGACCTTCTCATAGGCGTCGGTGGAGGCGTCGGCGACGAAGGCGTTGACGTCCTCGGCTGTGGGGGGGAGGCCTGTGAGGTCGATCGTCACGCGCCGGAGCAGCGTGCGGAGATCCGCCTCGGGCGCGGGCTTCATCTTCCTCTCCTCGAGCTTCGCGAGGATGAAATTGTCGATCGGCGTGCGACACCAGGGGGCTCGGACGGTCGGAGGAAGGGTCTCGCGGGGCGATTGAAAGGACCAGAACTTGCGGGCTTCCGTGAGGCTCGGGGTCGGCCGGGTGGACACCGGTGCGGCCGCGGCCAGGCGTGGGTCGGGGGCGCCCATCTTGACCCAGGCGACGAAGTCGGCGATCTGGTCCTCCGGAAGCTTCTCCTTCACCGGCATGCGGAGCTCCTCGGTCTGGCGCAGCGCCTTGATGAGGATGCTCTTGTCGGGTTCCCCGGGGACGATGGCCGGGCCGGAGTCGCCCCCCTTCAGGAGGCCTTCCCGGGAGTCGAGGAGGAGTCCGCCCTTGACCTTCTCCGCCTGCGCGCTGTGGCATTTGTAGCAGCGCTCGACGAAGATGGGGCGGATCTTCTTTTCGAAGAATTCGACCTGGTCGGAGGAAAGAGGGGGAGCCGCCTGCTGCTGCGCGTGGGACACCGCCCCCAGTAGCAGGACGGCGATGGCGGACAGAGATAAACGCATCAGCCCGGTTTCCGTGGGACCTTTGACCCCGCTCTATTAAGAAATACGCCCCAGGAGGGGGGAGAACTTCAGCAGGCGGATTCTCGGGCCCCGGCTCCGGACGGGGGTCAGCTCAAGGCCGCCGATTAGACCCGCGCGCGGGCCATTCCGGTACCGGGACCGCCCGCCCTTCCGGGCGGAAGACGCCCCGGAATCCTGGGCGGTCCAGGGTCCGGAATCGGTCCGGATCCGGAAGGGAACGATTTCGAAGATGCCGCGCTTCCCGTCGTAAACCAACTGAGGAACATGACGGTCTGGCAGAGCGCGCAGCGGGAGTGCCTGTCGCAGATTTCCGCGGCGCGAGAGCCTGGCGCCGCAGGCGCAGCCGAGGTCCATTTTTCCGGGAGGAGCGGGCTCGACCCGGATAGCCTCGGAGGTATCCTCGACGGAACACGGATCTCTTCCCGGACCGACGTTCCTTCGATGGCGGATTCCTGAGACCGGTGGTCCTGGGCGGAGGGCGGGGAGGAAGTCCCCGAGCAGCGAGGAGACGTCCGGGTCGAGGGGCGAATCCCGTAGGGGAGCGTCCCGGGAGGGAGCCGGCGCTGCGGACAAGTCGACGAGGGAATCGCCTCTTCGCTCCTGCCCTCGGTCACGAGCGACCCGAATTCGGGTCCGCTCATTCCCGCTGGAGTCCATGCTG
>DATGFI010000566.1:0-2400 GCA_035309205.1 Planctomycetota bacterium
CGCCGGGTCGCGGAGATAGCGGTAGTCTTCCTCAAAGCGCAACAGTTTATAGGGATTCGAACAGGCTTCTGACGGGTGCTGCTCCTGACCGGGCGCTGGAGTCTTCGACGGTTCCTGCGCGTCGGCTGATGGCGCAACGGCCACAAGGGCGACGGCAACGATCATCTGGAGCCTTCCGCGAAACCTTGCTCTGAGGTCGGTCATGGCTCCGGAGTACCGGCCAGGCGAGATTGCGGCAACGGAACAATGGGGGCAGGTCCTCCTCCCTCGAAGGAAGGAGTGCGCGAGATTATCGATTCTGGCCTCTTACAAAGGTCCCATTTTCGTACTCTTCGAAAGCGGTCCGAAGCTCCTCGTCCGAGTTCATGACGATCGGGCCATACCAGGCGATCGGCTCCTTGAGCGGCCTCCCTGCGATCAGGAGGAACCGAACCGGCCTCTTCTCGGTCGTGACCACGACCCGATTCCCAGGCCCGTAGAGAACCACCGTTCCGTCATGGCAGGCGCTGGAGCGGTCCAGGTCGAAATAGTTCCTCCCACGCGCCTCGCGCGCGTAGGGGTCGCGCCCCGCGTCGAAGTAGCCCTCGCCCTCAAAAACGTAGGCAAAGACGTTGTGATCGGATTTGACTGCATGAGTAAAGGTCTTTCCCGCCGGGAGCGAGACGTCGAGGTATTCCGGATCGCTGACGACGTCCCGCACAGGCCCCCGGATGCCGTCCAGTTCACCGGCAACGATCCGGACCGAGGCACCCGAGGGAGTCTGGACCGTGGGGATCTGGACGGCCTTCACCTCCTGGTAGCGGGGGTCCATCATCTTGTGGCTCCTGGGGAGGTTCGACCAGAGCTGGAAGCCGAACATGCGGCCCTTCCGGTCGCCTTTGGGCATCTCCTGGTGGACGATGCCGCTCCCTGCAGTCATCCACTGCACGTCCCCTGAGGCTATGATTCCGCGGTTCCCGATGCTGTCCCCATGCTCGACGTCCCCCTCGAGCACGTACGTGATCGTCTCCATTCCCCGGTGGGGGTGCCACGGGAAGCCCGCCCGGTAGTCGGCGGGATTCTCGTTGCGGAAATCGTCGAAGAGGAGGAAAGGGTCTACCAGGTGCGGGTCCTGGAACCCGAATCCGCGACGCAGGTGTACCCCGGCACCTTCGATCGTGGGCCGACTCTTCCAGACGCTCTTGATGGGCCGGATAAGCTCGCCACCCGTTATTCTCTTGGCCATGGTGGATTCCTCATTCTTGAGAATTCTCTCTTCCTTAAGATCATCTTCAGAACTAGCACACCCAGCTCAGGGAAGCGATGTTCCATTGGGGAGACCCTCGACTACCCCTAAAGGGGGATGGAACCTCTTGGCCTGATGTTGCGATGATAAGGGGGTGTCGGAGGTGGTAGATGATTCCGGACACTTTCCGATAGGATCATCCATCTCCTTCTGCGACGTTGCCTATGCCACGCCTTCCTATGGATGACCGCAAGAACGCCGAGGAGGAGCTCCGCCGAAGCGCGGCGCGCTTGGAGCAGGCGGAGGAACTCACTCTCACAGCAAGCTTCGAATGGAACGCGACCACGGGGGAACTCCTTTGGTCGCGAGAGTGCTACCGCCTGCTCCAGTACGAGGAGCACCTCAAGCCGCACCTCGAGCTGGTCGCCAAGCGGGTTCATCCGGAGGATATGGCCGTCTGGCAGGAGACCCTGGAGCGTGCCAGGAGAACCGGGGGGAGGGTCGACTTCGAGCACCGCCTGGTCATGCCCGACGGCAGGGTGAAGCACGTTCACGTCGTCGCCCGCGCCACCGCCCGCGCCGGCGATCTTTGGTACGCCTGTGCCGCGACCGACATCACCGACCGGAAGCAAGCGGCCGAAGCGCTCCGGGCATCGGAGCATCTCGCCCGTGGGCAATTGGAGACGTTGACCCGAACGCTCACCATCATGGCGAGGGAAACCGACCCGGACCGGCTTCTCGAACACGTGCTTGCCACGATCGGTGCCCAGTTGGGGTCCCACAGCATCGCGGTTTGCGAGTATCGCGAAGGGGCCATCGTCCGGATCGCCGACTGTGGGAAAGGCCGCCTTCACTTCCTGTCCCCCGGGGAGCTCAAGACGGCGCCCCGGCAACCCGTGGCAACCAGGTTCCATCCCATCTGGACCGAGTTCTTCGAGCACGGCGCCCACTGCGTCCAGGCCGAGATCGACCAGAACCCTCGCCTCCGACTGGCGGGCGTGTCCGACGCCCCGACCTACGACAGCTGGCCTTCTCTCAAGGAAGTGCCTGTGGCCTACCGTGCAGCCATGGAGAAACTGCGCGCGGGAGGCGTCGTGGCATCGCTCGCCGTGCCGATGTTTGTCGAAGGCAGAGTCACGGGGCTGCTCAACATCCGCTTCGAGAAGCTCCGCGAG
>DATGFI010000567.1:0-7653 GCA_035309205.1 Planctomycetota bacterium
GGGCCCAGGTGGTGAGCGGAAGGCGCCACATCGTCAGGCCGGGCGCGCGCATGGTCAGGATCGTGGTGAGGTAGTTCACCGCGCCCATGATCGACGAGAAACCGACCAGGATCGCAGCCAGGAGGACCATCGTCATACCGGTCGAGTTGCCCGGCGCGCTCCAGGGCACCGCGGAAAGCGGGGCGTACATCGTCCAGCCCGCGGCCGCAGGGTTGAAGGCGCCCGTCGTCGGGTCGGGGATCAAGAGGGCCGCCAAGGCGATGACACAGGCCAGCCAGAAGACCCAGTAACTCGCCGCATTCAGGATCGGGAAGGCCATGTCGTGGGTACCGACGTGGAGCGGGATCAGGAAGTTCCCGAACGCCCCCACGAGGATCGGGATCACCACGAAGAAGATCATGAGGAGGCCGTGGACCGACGTCAGTCCGGTAAACTGCTCCGGCTTCACCGAGCCCAGGAGCTTGGTCGTCGCCAGCACTCCGGGCACGATCGTCTTGAGCGAGGCCAGGGTCGGGAGCGGGTTCTTGATGCCGTGCTCGTCCGTTCCGGCGATCTCCTGCAGGAGCTCGGTGCCGACCGTCTTGTCCAGATCGGTGCCGGCCGAAACCTTCCCCAGGACGTCCCCGGTGATGGGATCCGGGTCAAAGATGGCGAAGGCCTTTTCGATCTTCTCTTGCTCCGCGGGAGCGAGTTTGAGGAGGGCCTCCTTGAGCGGCCCCAGCTTCTCCGCCACCTTGCGCTCAGCCTCGGTTGCGAAGACGTATTTCCCGACGATCGGCAGCGGCTTTCCGGGGAAAGCCAGCTGCCAGCGCAGGGACAGGGCGAGGAAGCCCGCCACGAACAGGAACACGAGGCTCGTGACGAGGAACTGCTTCCCGATCGTCTTGTGGTTGGTCGACCACAGGTACTTCCGGAAGACTCCCATCTCCTCGTGACCGTGACTGGAATCGTGTGCGTCGCTCATAGTTCTCTAGCTTCTCCAGAACTTCCAGACCACGGGAGGCTCCGAGGCATCCTCGACCTCGGCCTTGAGCCAGGCGTCGAATACCACCGGAGGCTCGACGTAGAGGAAGGCGCGCATGGTGTAGTGGCCCAGGCCGCAAAGCTCGGCGCAGGCGATCTCAAAGATGCCCAGCGCGTATTTGCAGTCCGCGAATTGACCGTCGCTCACCTTGCCCTGATAGAGCACCCGAACCTTCTTGGGAACGCCGTTGACCTTGTCGACGATGTACAGCCCGTCGAGCTCGCGATGCCCCTGGACCGCGATCTTCGTGTCATACAGCTTTCCCCCCGGCAGGAAATCCTTGGCGAAGAAGGCGTCGGCCGGGGCGTTCGGAGCTCCATCGAGGTAGACAAAGGGATGTGGCTGAACAACGTGGTCCTGCCGCTTCCACTCGTTGTCCTGGAGCTTGTAGAAGTGGCGGCCGTCGGACTTCTCTTTCGACGGATCGAGATCTACGAGGAAAAAGCGGTTCGCCTTGAACCAGGCCTTCTGGCGCAGGCCGGGAACCGTATCCTGCTTGACCCGCATGTGGGGGATGAAGATGCTGTGGATCACGTCCTTGGACCGCAGGTTAAAAAGGGCTGAATTCCCGAAGGGAACGTGCACGTTGGAGAGGTTGGTGTACTCGTTGTCCCCCTTGTACTTCTCCTTGGCGCCGGGATAGCGCACGTTCCACTTGAACTGCTCGCCTAGAAAGTCGATGACGGTGACGTCGGGGGCATTCGCCGCGGGAAACTCCTTCTTGATGTTGTTCCAGGTCGGGATCTGCAGGACCGCCAAGCCCAGGAGCATCAGGGCCGGGATGATGGTCCAGGCGATCTCGGCTGTATTGTTGCCGTGGGTGTAGGTCGGCCGGTGCCCGGGGCGGCGGCGGTAGATGATGCAGAAGACCAGGAGCAGGCCTTCCGTCAGGAAGAACATGCCCGTCGTGACCCAGAAGATCAGCCGGTAGAGCTTATCGATATCGTCGGCATAGCTCGAGGCCGAAAAGGGCAGCCAGACGCCTGTGTTGTCCTGGTCTTGGGCCAGAGCGACCCCTCCCAGCAACAGGAGGAATGCGCCGACGCCCCCCCATGACAGAACCGTTCGTGTTTTCAAGGCTAGATTCTCCCCCAGATGAGGCTACAAACTATCAGCCCTTGGAGGGTTGTCAAGCAAAAGGGAAGCCAATACTATAGTATCCAGAACCGAGGCATCCGAGGGACATGCTGTCCCACCCTCCAGGAAACCGACCGTCTGTTTTGGGGAGGCTCGGCCCAAACCAAGACGGTCATGCTTGGGACCTTGATGGGACGCGAGACAACCATGGGGGGCGGGGGCCGGACCTTCGGGCCTACCGCCTGGACGGTCATCCTGAAGGCGCGCGACAAGAAGGAACTGGGCGTCCTGGTCGAACGCTACTGGAAGCCCTGCTACTACTACATCCGCCGAAAGGGCCATGACGTCGAGGACGCGAAGGATCTGACCCAGGGCTTCTTCGGCGACTTCATCGAACGCGACGCCCTGGCACGCGTGACCAAGACCAAGGGCAAGTTCCGGAGTTTCCTCCTGGCCTGCCTGGAGCACTACCTGTCGAACGAATACGATCGCCGCAAGGCCTTGAAGCGGGGGGTGAAGCCTCTCAGCCTGGACTTTGAGGGTGCGGAGGAGATGCTCACACGGGCGGGTGAGGCCAGCCCTGAGCGCATCTATCAGCGCGAATGGGCCGTGGGCCTCATCAATCGGTCCCTGGCCGCGCTCAAGGCGGAGATGGGCCCCCGCTTCGAGGCCCTCCGGGAATACATCACCGCAGGACAGCCTGGAACGCTCAAGGAAGTCGCGGAAAAGCTCGACCTGACCGAGTCCAACGTCAAAGTGATCATTCATCGGTCCCGACGGCGGTATCGCGACCTCCTGAAGGAGGAGGTTGCCCGAACGGTCGAGCGGAAGGGCGAGGTGGACGAGGAGCTTCAGGAACTCTTCGCGGCGCTGGCCTGACGTGCTACCATTTCTCCGGTGCGGTATTTGATGTCCGAAATCCTGTAACCAGGAAGGAGCGAGGCTTCTGATGACGGGTGGGGACATGAATACCATGAAGAAATGCTCCACCTGCGGAAATCTCTATTCCGGAGACCTCTGCTCCAAGTGCATGGCGGGCTTCGCCCAAAAGTCGACCGATCCCACGGCGCCCCCGGAGGAGTTGCCTCTCAAGCCGGGCCAGACCTTTCATGGCCTGGAAATCCTCGAGCTGCTGGGTCGCGGCGGCATGGGCGTGGTCTACAAGGCCCGTCAGCCCGCCCTGGACCGCTCGGTCGCGCTCAAGATCCTCCCCCAGAAGATGGCCCTGGACCCCGACTTCCAGAACCGTTTCATCCGCGAAGCCAAGGCCCTGGGCTCGCTGAGCCATCCGAACATCGTCGCGGTCTACGACTTCGGTGCGGAGGGCGGGTTCTTCTTCTTCGCGATGGAATTCATCGACGGGACCAACCTTCGCCAGATCCTCCGGGACCGGAAATTGACACCCGAACAGGGGCTGAAAATCGTTCCTCAGCTCTGCGACGCGCTGGAATACGCCCACGGCGAGGGCATCGTCCACCGCGACATCAAGCCCGAGAACATCCTCCTCGACAAGAAGGGAAGGGTGAAAATCGCCGACTTCGGCCTGGCCAAGCTGGTCGGAGCAGGGGCCCCCGCCAACCTCACCATGACCAACATGGTGATGGGCACTCCGCATTACATGGCGCCCGAACAGGTCGAGAACCCCAAGGGCGTCGATCACCGGGCGGACATCTATGCCATTGGCGTCGTCCTCTACGAGATGCTCACCGGCGAGCTCCCCATCGGTCGCTTCGAGATGCCTTCAAAGATGGTGCAGATCGACGTCCGCCTGGACGACGTGGTCCTCAAGGCCCTCGAAAAATCCCCGGACCGGCGCTATCAGAACGCGAGCGAGGTCAAGAACGCCGTCACGAAGGCGACCACGGTGAATCCGGCCGAGTCCTATTCCCCAACCGTCGTCACCCCCAGGCCCGCGGCGAAGTCCAGATCCCCCCTCGCTGCCGTCCTGGGGATCGTGGCGGTCCTGGCGCTGGGCGCCGTAGCCTGGAGGGCGATGTCGGCGCGGCAGCCGGCTCCGGCCGTCGTGGTCCCGCCGAAGCCCGCGGTAATCGAGCCGCCGGTCGTGGCGGGACCGCTCGATCTCACGCCCCTCTATTTCGGACCGGACGAACGGCCGGGTCATTACGTCTTCCAGGGCGTCGGGAAGGGCCTGCCCCGGAATCCGATGCCGGCCAAGGATCCGGCGGAGATCGATGCGCTCGTCCAAATCCTCGACGACGTCGGTCTGCAGAACATCGCCCGCGGGGACATCAAGCAGGGCTATCTGGCCGCGTGGTTCCGCTTCGAGGCGGCATTCATCGCCCTGGAGACCCCGATCGCCGAGCGGATCGAGCGGGAGTTCCACGCTCTGAAGAAACTGGAGAATCGCTGGTCCCATCGGAAGGGCTCGCTCCTGGTGATCGCGTGGTCTCCGCGCAAGGAGCGGCGCACGGTGTTTGTGGACCTGGTTCTGCGCCTGCAGAAGAAGCTCGGATTGCCTCAGGAAACGCCCGAGGTATCGCTCGAGAATCTCAAGTTCGACCGCTCCGACATTCCGTCGGAGTGGATCTTCCGGGACGGCGTCCCCTCGGCCCCCGCCCCCGCGGGCGTCCAGGACCGCTACGAGGTCTCCTTCGAGCCCACGGACGGCGCCGATGTCCTCGAATACCGGGTCTGGGTGGGAAAGACGGCGCAGGACGCGGACAGCATCGCCGCCCAGAAGCTCGGCTTCGCAGGTCGGCGAAAGGTCGAAGTCCGCCGGGCCGGGCGGACGGTCGCCGCTCTGGCTCTGCAGGGAACGGACCTGGGCGCATTCGAGAAAGTGGCTACGAACCTCCGTCGTCTTATGGGTTTTCCCGAACATACGTTCGAGACCGTCGCGCTGGCGGCCGAAGATCTTCCTCCGGGTTACTCCTTCGACAAGACCGAGACCGACCCCGCGCGGGTGCTGCATCTGCTGGGCGTCTCCGGAGTGCTTGCTTCCGAGGTCTCCCGGGCCGCCTACTATCGCTTCAAACCCGCGGGGATGGCCGTCATCGTCGAATCCGGCGACAGCAGGCAGCGGTCGGTGATCGAACAGGAAATCCGCAAGACCGGTGCCGCGTTTCAGACGGAGAGCTGGGTGTTCGGAGTGGAAGGCCCCGACGATGCCGCGATGGACGCCCTGGAGGATCTCCTCCGGGACAAGATCGCCTGGGACCATCACCGCTCGCGTTACCTCACGATCCCGAAGCTCCGGCCCGCGGCGTCGGAACTACCGGCAGGCTACACCCTTGGAAGCGCCAAGGAGGACGCCCACCTATACGAAAATGAACTCCGGGGGCCCAACGGAGTCCTCAAGTTCCGGATCAGCGCCAGCAACGAGTGGCCGGACTTCGAGAAGAACAGCAAGGCGGCGACGTACAAGCCGGGGGAACTTCAGCTCAACCACGCCGTCGACTACGTCAGTCTCTATATCGGAGGGACGGGCGAGGCGGATTGGCCCGCCCTCGATCAGCTGGAAACGCTCTTCCGCAAGAAGATGCGCCTCGGGGCTCCGGCGGCGGAGGATTACGCGATCGATACGGCGCTGCCTCCGGACTGCAAACTTGTGAATCGGCGGGACCTGGGATTCCCCCAGAACCCCAAGCTCTACAAGTCGCCCACCGCAATCCGGATCGGGCTGGGGGAGATATGGGCCGCAGATCTGACGGGGGTCGTCCGGGCTTGGGCTGCCGTGGTCGACCCCGGCGAGACCCAGGTGTTCGCCTTCCAGCTGGGCGAGGGCGTGAAGCCCTCCGAAATCGTCGTCCGCCTGAGGAAGGCGTCGGCCGGCTTCAAGCACCTGTCGATCCGCGAGAAGGACTCGGTCCTGATCGTGGTGCGGTCTGACCGGGCCGAGGACGCGGAGTTCAAGGCGGTGGACGAGGTGCTCCGCGCCAAGCTGCGCGCGAAGTAGCCGGGCGATTCCTAGTCTCCCGAACGATCCCTCAACCGAATCGATTCCAGGGTGAGGCTCCCTCCGCTCACGCCGAGCTGAAGTCCCTCCGACAGGGGATAGTCGGCGGCCGGCAGGGAGAACATCAGCCGAGCGTTGAGGTAGATGAGGAGGACGTCTCCGCTGGGAATAACGTGGAGGGTACCGCGGGCAATTGGGTCGGGCAACGCCGACTTCCCGGACATGACGATCTTCTCTTCTCCGCCCTCCCGATCAACGCGGAACAGCGAGATCGCCCGGGGTCCGACTTCAACCCACCTGGTCACGGAAAGCGCCACCATGAAGGCCGTGGCTTCGGACGAGCCCTTCGCGAATGTCCATTGGATTCGGTACCCCTTCTCCGCTCCCCTCAGCCTTCTGAGGAGGCGAACCTGCTCCTTGGCGGAAGGCGTGGACATGCCGATGCCGTTAGGAGATCGGTGCAGGACGACCGAGGCCCCGGGTGCGTCCCGGCGATCGATCTCCCAGGTTCCCCAGTCGGCGGGACCGACGAGCTCGAATTGCTGCCCTTCTGGAAGCGCCTGGTCGAACGCCGACAGCTCTGCCGTCCCGCGTTCTCCCGCGTCCGCCGTACGGTCCGGGGGCCGCTCCCGATCCACCCCCTTCGGGGCGGGCTCGGGAGGCTCGCCCAGCGTCGGCTCAGGATGCTGCGGCGCAGACCAGGGGACCGGCGGGAGCTTTCCTTCTTTCGGCCAGAGCCAGAACGCCGCGGCCAGACCCGCGGCTAAGACCACGGACCAGGCCGCAATCGACACGATCGCGGCTCTCATCGGGGACGGAATGGACGGAGCCGGGACGCCCTGCGCAGAGGCCAGCGGAATCCGATCGATTTCGGCGACCAGCGCGGCTGCGGAGGCCGGCCGATCTTCGGGTCGCTTCGAAAGCAGACGGTGAACCAGCGCCACGATCGCCTCCGGCACCTGGGGATTCTGCTGCTGGAGAGGCATGGGCGGCTGCTGCGGATCTGGAATCAGGGAAAGATACGCCAGGGGCGTCCGGGCGTGGTAGGGACGCTTTCCCGAAAGAAGCTCGTAGAGCACGACTCCCAAGGAGTAGAGGTCGGTGCGAGCATCGAGCGCCCGCTCCTTGCACTGCTCGGGCGACGCGTATTCCAGCGTGCCGACGAACAGGCCGTCGACCGTCAGGGCGTCCTTCTTGACATCGACCGAGCGCATCAACCCGAAATCCATGATCTTCACCCGGCCGGACTCGTCGATCATCAGATTGTCCGGCTTGATGTCGCGATGGATCATCCTTGCGGCATGGGCGGCGGAGAGGCCCTCGGAGATCTGCCGCGCGATTTTCAGGGCCTCCGGAGGCGGGAGTTTCCCGCGCTCTTCCAGAAGTTTCGTCAGCGTCCGGCCGCGGACGAGCTGCATCGCCAGCCACAGGTACGGCCCCTGGCGGCCGGCCGCATAGATCTGCGTGATGTTGGGATGGTCCAGCGTCGCATTGGCCGCGTTCCTCGCCTCCCGGAGGAATCGTTCCTGGTACTCCCGGTTGTTGGCGTACTGGGGATGGAGCACCTTGAGCGCGACGCGCCGGTCCAGCGTCTCGTCCAATCCTTCATAGACGACGCCCATTCCTCCTTTGCCGA
>DATGFI010000568.1:0-5879 GCA_035309205.1 Planctomycetota bacterium
TGCGAGCTCGTTACGGACCTCGATCGCCCTCGGGTGCTTGTCCTTCAGGACGCCCGCCTGGCGGGCGAGTTCCTCGAGGAGGGCCGCGCGCTGATTCCCCAGTGCTTCCAGAGTCCGGGTCGTGTGAAAAGCTTCGTGGTAAAGGCCCGAGACGCCATCGGAAGCATAGCTTCGGAGTGCGTCCGCATCCGAAGCGACCTTGATGGCGCGCAGCCGGATCTCGGAGAGCCTGGCATCCACCCGCCTCCGATTCTCCACGCGCGCCGCGAATTCCACTTCGAAGTCCGCGAACCCGGTCCGCTCCTGGAAACGCTGGAGCGCCCGCTCCGCCTCGTCGAATCGCTGGCGGATCGCCGGGAGCATCTCCTTGGAGAGCACTTCTAGGGTATCGGACTTCAATTCGCGGAGGCGTCGGTTGGAATCCTCGAGATAATGCGAGACGAGCGCGTTGACCAGGATCGTGGCTTTCTCGGGGTCCGGGTCGGTGAATCCGACCTTCATGATGTAGCTGGATTCCGTTTTTTCGATGTCCAGATTCTCCAGGAAGGCCCTGACGGGATCGAGGCTGCGCCGGAACTCGCCAACCATCGAATCCGGAAGGCTATTCAGCACTTCCTGGACCAGGCTCGGACTCCGCAGGAGAGTTTCCTGGCTACGGTAGAAATTCGCCCACATCTGGAGGCTGGCAATGTAGGAGGTTTCCGATTGATCCGTCGGCACGAGCGGCATCTCTGGGCGGACCTCCAGGGTCGATTGGGGGCGATAGACGGGCTCGATGGTCATCGACAGGGCGACCGCCCCCAGCGAGATCAAAAGCCAGAGGCCCCCGAAGAGGAGCCAGCGTCGGCGAAGAATCAGGCCCACGCGACGGAGCGCGGGACTCACCGTCGCAGGTTCCGGAGTGGATTGGCCCGTCGCCGGGTGGAAGTCCTGCGAGGAGATCATGCCGGCATCAGTACGCATGGCGATTCCTCACGAAAGAAGCGAAGTCCCGGTGAAGGGTGTCGCAGGGAATGCCTGGAGGGGAGGCCGAGGATCTCGTCCCCCTCACCCAGGCGTCGGCCTGCCGACGTCTTACCGGGCTCGATAACGGACACCTCATCTACGTCTTCATCCCTCGAGGGTTACAGCCTCTCCGCGGTTCACTCCACGGTGACGGACTTCGCCAGGTTCCGCGGCCGGTCGACGTCCCGACCGAGGTGGACGGCCGCCGAGTAGGCCAGAAGCTGGAGCGGAATGATCGCCAACACCGGCGAAAAGAGTTCCGGACAATCGGGGATCGACACCACTTCGTCCGAGAGCTCCTTCGGCCAGGAGTCACGCTCGGTGCAGATGCTGATCACCCGACCCCCCCGGGCGCGCACCTCCTGAATGTTCGAGATCATCTTTTCGGTGACCCGGCCGCGGGGAGCGACCGCGACGCAGACCAGGCGATCGCTGACGAGCGCCAGGGGGCCATGCTTCATTTCGCCGGCGCCATAGCCCTCTGCGTGGAGATAGGAGACTTCCTTCATTTTGAGGGCTCCTTCGAAGGCGGTCGCCAGATTGAGATGACGGCCCAGGTACATGAAGCTGTACCCCGCGGAGTACTTCCGGGCGCAGCGGGCGATCTCCTGTGAACGGGCCAGGAGACGCTTGACGTGGAAGGGAAGGATCCGGGCTTCGTGAATCAGAGAATCATAAGTGCGCGGAGGTAGCGTCCGGCGCTTCCTTGCGCCATGGATCCCCAGAAGGATGAGGGTCAGGAGCTGCGAAGTGTACGTCTTGGTGGCCGCCACGCCCACTTCCGTCCCTGCCCGCATGAACAGGGTCTGATCGGCCTCCCGGGCCAGGGTACTGCCTCTGGAGTTGGTAATGGCGAGCACCCGGGAGCCCGCCTTCTGGGCGAGTCGGGCGGCTGCGAGGGTGTCGGCGGTCTCTCCGGATTGAGAGATCGCGATCGTCATCACCTCCGGTCCGAAGGGATGCGCGCCATACCGCATTTCGCTGGAGTATCCGACTGTTGCCGGGAGCTTCCAGTACTCCTCCAGGACGCTCTGGCCGACAAGCCCTGCATTCCAGGCACTCCCGCAGCCCAGAAGCGTCACTCTTTTCATCCGATGAGGAAGGCGGACCTCGTCGAGATCCTCCAACCGGGCGACGACTTCCTGGGCCAGCGTCTCTTTCTGCTCGTGAATCTCCTTGAGCATGAAGTGAGGGAAGGGTCCCTTGGCCGCCGGATCGCTGTTCCACCGAGCCTCGATGGGGTTCCGGGACTTGGGCTTGAGGAAAAAGTCGAACACTTGCACGCCCGTGGCATCCATCTCGGCGATCTCGTTCTCCTCCAACGGCAGCACGGACTGAGTGATCGGCTGGATTGCCGAGATGTCGCTCGCCAGGAGCATCTCCCCCCTTCCGACCCCGACGACCAAGGGACACTGCATGCGCGCGGCGATCAGCAGCCCGGGGAAGTCGGCGCTCATCACGCCCAGGGCCACGCTGCCACGGATCTTCCGGAGCGCCAGGGCCGTGGCGCGCAACAGGCTCCTCCCCGATCGTTCGTAGAGGTCTTCGATGAGATGCGGGATGACCTCGGTGTCGGTCTGCGAGGAGAAGCGGTGCTTCGCCAGTTCGGCGCGAAGTTCCGCATGATTTTCGATGATCCCGTTGTGGACGACAGCAATCTTCCCGTCGCAAGAGAAGTGGGGGTGCGCATTGGATTCCGTGACGCCGCCGTGGGTTGCCCACCGGGTATGTCCGAGGCCCGAGCGGCCTTCAATCGGCCTCAATCGCAGGCGGGCATCGAGAGCCGATATCTTCCCGACGGTCTTTTCGAACCGGAGCCCATGGCCGTTCTGGACGACGACTCCCGCTGAATCATAGCCGCGGTACTCGAGTCGATGGAGCCCGTCGACCAGGATTTCCATCGCATTGCGCTGCCCGACGTAACCCATGATGCCGCACATTTGCATACTCCCCGTAGGACACCGCCATCTACGCTGATTCCGACCGGCGGTTTCCGTGAAAGGGTGCGGCAGGGGAGATGGGATCAGAAGATGCCGCGCTCGGGAACCCAGATGACGTCGCCCGGCTGGATCTCGAGGTCCAGGTCGACCCGGCCGTCCAGGACGGCATCCAGATCGACGGTCTTTTTGCTGACCTCACCCCAGGGCGTATGACGAAGGACCTGGACGCCGCCGGTCGAGGCGAACTTGTTGTAGCTGCCGGCATTGGCCACGGCCATGGACAGGGTGAGTCGCGCGTTGAGGGGAACGTCGATGGGGCCGGGTCTCTGGACGGCGCCCAGGACGTAGGCCACCCGGACGGCCGAAGGAATCATGACGAGATCCTCGGGCCACAGTTCGAGATCGGCGTCCGCCTCCCCGCGGGCGAGGCGCCGTTCGGAGTCCACCAGCGACAGGCGGATGACGGTGCGATCCGCGCCCTGGCGGCGGATGACCTGAACATATTCCTTGTAGGCACGGTCGGTGAAACCGCCCGCGGCGGCCACCAGCTGGAAGACCGTCATCCGGCCATCGGGGGCGATTTCGTAGCCGTCCGGTTTGGCCACGCCTCCCACGATGTAGACCCGGCGTTTGGCGTACTCCTTGACCGTTACGGTCACGGAGGGGTTCTCGAGGAAGTCTTTCTGGAGCTTTTGCCGAAGCGTTTCCTCAAGGGCGGCAGCCGCCTTCCCGACCGCCTGCACGGCACCCACCAGGGGATAGCTAATCATGCCGGTGTCGAGGATGCGAACCTCGAGATCCAGATCGGGCTGGCGATAGACGCTGATCCGGAGGAGATCTCCCGGCATCAGCAGAGGAGCAGGGCGTGGACCCGACCGGCTGACCGCCGGACGGTCTTTGTAATCGGGGGGAATGAACGGCTGGACGACCTGGGGCTGGCGGTACTCCGGCCCTCCGCCGCCGCTGCAGGCGCCGAGGGCGAGAAAGAGCGGCCAGAAGTTTCTCATGACCCGTATCTACGATGTGCGAAAGGATCCGTGGCCTCCTTTCCGGATTAGATCCCGCGTCAGCAACCCTCCCCGATGCACGACGTAGATAGCCCGTGTTTACACGCCGTCTTTACGGCATCGGAGAGAGGCATGTTTAGCTTCTGGAAATCCGGCGCGCGGCCCGAGGATCGCAAGGGCCGGCCGAAAGTTCCTCCGGGACAGCCCCGGCCCGTGGTGCCGAAGAAGCGGACCCGAGTCGTTGACGTTCCAGGTCTGATCCGGCAGGCGTCCCAGAGAATCCGGATCAAAGAGCTTCTGCGAATGGGGAAGAAAGACATCACGCTTCTCTCGCGGGAGAAGATCGAGGACCTCATCAACCGGTCCGTGAAGTCCGCCGTCGAGAAGCTGGGCGTCAAGGGGGCTGTGTCGGATGCCGACATGGCGAGGATCCAGGCGGATTCTCGCGTTCAATTTGCGGAGTTGCTGAGGAAGGCCAAGTTCACGGCAAACGTCAGTGACGATCCCACCCGGGATCTCCTGAAACTCATCAAGAGCTTTACGAGCCACGTTCCCGATCCCAAGCGCGTCCGCATCGAGGTCCACGGCTCCGAGCGTCTGGTCCATCCTTTCAGCGAACAGGACCTGGAACTCGGGAGAGGCTTGGACATCGGCACGGTCAACATCTGTGCCGGTGCGCGCAAGAAGAACTCCGGGGAGTCGACCTTCAACGTCCAGAGAAGCGCATTCCTGGACCTCCGGGGGGACTCGCTCACGCAGGCCATGATGACGCGCTTCGGAATAGACTTCATCCCGAAGAACGATCGGAGCTATGTCATCGGAGACCCCGCCTTTGATCTGGCGAATGTGTTCGAAAAACCCGTCCGCCGCGCTCTGAAGGAGGGCACGATCTCGCGAGAAGAGCCTGAAGCCCTATTCGTCGTCAACTGCCTTGTGACGCAGCTCCTCGGCCGCCCTCAGAAGGAGGGGGAGATTTGCGTCTATTCTATTCCCGCGGAGCCAGTGGAGGCCGAGCGCAGCCTCATCTATCACCGGGCCGCCCTGGAGATCATGGTCAAGAATCTTGGATACACGCCCAAGCCCATGCTGGAGAGCCACCTGATCGTGTTCGCCGAGCTCAAGGATCAGTCCTATACGGGGATCGGGATCTCCTGCGGCGGCGGAATGTTCAACGTCTGCGTGTCGTACAAAGGCGTTCCAGCGGTGACATTTGCGACGTCCCGCGGAGGAGACTGGATCGACGAGAGCGTTGCAAATGCGCTGGGCCTTCCGGTTCCGCTGGTCGCCGCGGTCAAGGAAGGGGGCATGGACCTCCGCCACCCCAAGGGCCGCATCGAAGAGGCCATCGCGATCTACTACCGTCATCTGCTTCAGTACACCCTGGAGCAGATGAAGGAGAAGATGGGCGCCTCCGCGACGATGCCGAACTTCAAAGATCCGGTTGAAATCGTGTGCTCCGGAGGAACGGCGCTCGCACAGGGATTCATCAGCCTGTTCGAGGAAGAGTTCAAGAACGCCGGTCTGCCGGTGAAGATCGCCGGCCTCCGGAACGCGAAGGATCCATTGAAGGCCGTCACGGCCGGTTGCGTGCAGGCGGCCCTGGAAGAAATGCGCGGGCCGGGCCAGCCGGGTATTCAGATTGCCCCGGCTGCCCTCCAGCGCGCGGCCGCCGGCGAAGTTCAGAAGGTCGACGAGGAAGCCCGCCGCCGGTTGGTCGCCATCGGGAGGCCATCGACGCCCGAGGGCCGCCAGGCGCCCGTCGTGCAAAAGGTTGATGAGGATGCCCGCCGCCGACTGGGTGCTCTGGGGAAGCCCCGGGACCCGGCGGAGCGCGAGGCGCCCGTCGTCCAGAAGGTCGACGAGGAAGCCCGGCGTCGATTGGAGGCCCTGGGGAAGCCCCGGGACCCGGCGGAGCGCGAGGCGCCCG
>DATGFI010000569.1:0-3950 GCA_035309205.1 Planctomycetota bacterium
CTCTACGCCGTCACCTGGAAGGACTAGATCGCCATGAGCACCGAGAACCGTTCGCCGCTCGTCAAGTTCCTGCTCCACTCGAAGCCCGGCAGGATGCTGATCTTCACGGGATTCCTCGGGCTTCTCTGTTTCGTCGTGCCGTATGGCTGCTCGAAGCGCAAGTCGATCGACGACGCCGCTCCTTCGAACCCCTCGGGCAAACCGGGGCAGGAGGCGGATCTCCCCCCTTCTCCCCAAGGCATCGGGGAAACGATCACGCTGGGGCAGAAGTACGATGCCCTGATCAGCCGCTGGGGGGGAGATCTGTCGAGCGCAAAGGTCGACCTGGACACCACCAGAAAGGAACTCGAGGCGCTTCGTTCGCAGATCAAAGACGAGCGGTCCGCGCAGGATAAGGAGAAGAAGGATCTGGAAGGGACCATCCGGAAGCTGAAGGATGGCCTCATCCAGAGTGTCCCTCCTCCCGCGAACCCGCCACCCGCCGCAAATCCCGATGCGGGAAATCGCCCGCCCGCTCCGGATGGAACTCAGGGAGGCGGTGGTCTCAGAGCCATCGACTTGGGAACCGTCTCCCCCAAGGAGAAGAAGGATGTTCGCCGGACCGTCCGGATCCCCACCGCCGCGGGCGGCCGCGCAACGCTACTCAACGGCGTGTTCGCGCCGGTGACGGGAGAACCCGGACCGGTGCGGCTCCGCTTCGATGCCGCGATCCTCGGACCCAACCAGGCGAGGATCCCGCTCAAGAATTCCTATCTCATCGGGAAAGCCACGGGCGATGCCAACAGCTGCCGCGTCTCCATTCAGATCGAGAAGTTCTCCACCGTGAAGGAAAAGGGCGAGGCGATCGAGACGAAGGCCATCGGATACGTAGTCGGAGACGACGGCCTGGAGGGCGTCCCCGGCTCCTACGAGTGGAGGGCCTGGGAGTACATGCCGCTGGCCGTCGGGACGGGAGGCCTGCAGGGCATCTCCGGCGCCCTCGCGCAAACCCAGATGACGACCACGGTGAATCCTCTCGGCGGCGTTTCGAACGCCGTGACCGGAGACTCGATGAAGCTGGCGGGCTACCAGGCCCTCGGCGGCGCCTCGGGAAAACTAAGCGAGATCGTCGCCGAGCGCATGAAGGAAATTCGTCCCGCGGTCTCGACGCCGGCGAACCGGCAGGTGACCGTGGTCTTCTTGGACGGCGTCACGCTTGAGGGTTTGGACACCCAGGAGATCGACTATGCGAAAGAAAACGATCCGTATCACGGTCTGGATAGCCATCGCTAGCGCGCTCGCCGGCTGCGCTTCCGGGACTGCCAGGTTGGAGTACCGCCCGGTGCCGCTCTCGGAGATCGAGGATCCGCTCGTCCAGGCGAAGAACTTCACCCCGTGGCGGCCGCCCCGCCAGATGGCGGCCTTCATCCATCCGCACGAGGACCGCGAGCAGGGGATCATGATCGCCGGTCACTGGATCATGGTCCTCCTCGGCGAAGGAAGCTGGTACTTCCAGGACGACGTCGACCGCGAGCCGGTGCCGGACGGCGAAGCCGGCGCGGACGACGTGCGCGCGGCACTCGGCGCCGTCTCCGTCCCCCGCGACGCCGTCATCCCCTACCGCCCGAAGGAAGGAGCCAAGCCGTGAAGAACGGAACCCTGAACCGACCGGATCGCGCATCGCTCGCGGGACACCTCCTCTACGACTCGTATGATTCCGAGGGCCGTGTCTTCGTACATCGGGACGGATCGCTGGCCATCGCGTGGCAGATCGGCATGATAGACGCGGAGGTCGCTCAGCCGCAGGAGCTGCGCGCCCTTGCGGACCAGGTCGCGGACTGCTTCCGGCATCTTCCACCGAACGCGGCCGGCCAGTTCATCCTGGCCACGGATCGCGACGTCAGGCCGCGACTGGAGCAGTTCAAGCAGGCAGGGGGAGAAGCCGGCCTCCTCGGGGGCCTCTTCGACGCCCACGCGGAAATGCTGCGCACCCTGTCGATCCCCCACGCGGGAACGATCTACGCGGCCCGTTGTCTTCGCCTGTACGCTACCCTGCGAGTTTTCCCGGACCTGGGCACCAAGGAGGACAGCATCCAGGAGAATTACCTCCGCGAGAAGAAACTGCTCCTCGAGCACGCACAGGCGCTCGAGAACTTCTTCACGCAGATCAGTCTCCCGGCCCGAAGGCTCGACGCCGGGGAGCTGGTGAGCCTCCTGTTCCGGATGCTGAATCCGGACCGGGCCCGGGAACTCGGGGCGCGCCAGTACCGGGAGGACCTGCCGATCCGCGACCAGGTGGTCCGCTCCGCCGTGAAGTTCGACTACGACACCGGAGTGATTACGATCGACGGACTCAGCACCAAGGTGCTTTCCATGGTGCAGATCCCGTCCGAGACCCGGGCCGGAATGCTGAGCCGTTCTCCTCTGTCGGGGGTGGGAGTGCTCGATCTCCTTCCCGAAGCCATCCTGGTCTTCAACTTCGGAGTCCTCGACGACAACCAGATGCGCCACCGCTTCGAGAAGCGGGATGCGTTTGCCTGGCGCCAGCTTCAGGGTCCGCGGAAGAAGCTGGAACTAATCAAGATTAAGGAGGACGCGGAGACCGCTCTCGACGAGCTCATGAACGGTCGCCGCGCGCTCATGGTGCGCTTCCATGTCATCCTTTCCGATCCATCCCCCGAGCTGGTTCGCGAGAAGGCCCGGGCGGTGATGGGCGCGATCGATCGCCTGGGCGTCGAGATGATCGAAGAGGATGCCCTGGGCCTCAACATCTACCTCCAGTCGCTTCCCATGATGTACCACCCCGAGAGCGACAAGGGCCTGAAACGCGCCTTCACGATGATGTCCTCGAACGTCGCGGACATGCTCCCGCTCTACGGCTCGTATCAGGGCACCGCGACGCCGGACGTCCTCCTGCAGAACCGCAGGGGCGAGCTCGTCTTCTTCTCCCCCTTCGACTCCGAGGTGGCTCCCCATACTGTCGTCACAGGGGTCTCCGGCGCCGGAAAGAGCTTCATGATGAACTACACCCTGGCCTCAGCCGCACGCCGGGGAGCGCATATCGTCGTCGTCGACAAGGGGAACAGCTACAAGAACCTCTGCGAGATCCTGGGCGGACAGTACGTTGTCTTCGACCCGAACCACCCGGTGCGGATCAACCCCATCGGGCGCGCGGAAGAGATGGACAAGGAGCGCCTAATCGCGGTGAAGGGGATCCTCGCCGAGATGTGCGCCCAGGGCGAGGAGCCGGTGCGGAAAGAGGAGCGCACCCTGCTTGAGAACGCGGTGCTCCGAGCGGTTGAGACGAAGAAGACCGGCGAGGTCATCCTTTCCGACGTCTACCGCGCGCTCCAGGAGGAGGTCCGCACTGGCCCGCGGACCCTCGGCCGGGACATGGACCGCCTGCTCCTGTCCCTGAAACCCTTCGTCGGGAACGGCGCATACGCCGGGTACTTCGACGGACCGAGTCAGATCGACTTCACGCGGAGCTTCACGGTCTTCGAGCTGGGCGAGCTGGCCAAGCGGCAGGAGGTGGCCTCGAGCGTCCTCATGGCCGTCATCCAGAACGTCGGAGCGTTCTTCAGCGCCCCCGAGAACCTGAACCGGAAGAAGTACCTGGTGATCGACGAGGCCTGGTCGCTGCTGAAGACCGCGGCCACCGCCAAGTTTCTCGAGGATGTGCTCCGGACGTATCGGAAGCTGAATGCAGCGGCCGTGCTCGTGACTCAGCAGGTCACGGATTTCGCAGGACCGACCGGCGAGGCGATCCGAGCGAACGCCCCGAACCGGATCTTCCTGCGTCAGACTTCTGAGACGGTGCTCGCGATGGAAAAGCTGTTCGAGCTCTCTCCGGAGGTGAAAGACGCAATCGCAAGCCTTGTGACCGCGAAGGGACGCTTCAGCGAGATGTTCATCGAGTGCTCCACCGGTCGCGGCGTCGCGCGCCTCGTCCCCTCCCCCGAGCTCTACAC
>DATGFI010000570.1:0-4737 GCA_035309205.1 Planctomycetota bacterium
TTTGGTCGCGAAATGTGCTACACCTTACCGGTCTTCGCTCCCCGCCCAGCAAAGTCCTTCAGTCACATGCTTCAGGAACCGCTCATCTTTCCAGACTTCCGCATAGTGCCCGAGCGCGGTGTAGAAGATCCGGCCTTTCCCATAGTCCTTCGTCCATGCAAGCGCGTAGTCCTTGTCCTCCCGATGGCCTTTCGCCAGATCCACCGTCGCCGGATCCACGCTGAGGAGGACATGAACGTCCCGCCGGCTCCAGTTCTTGAGCTGGTAGATCTCGTCCTTGATGCGGAAAGACTTTCCCAGATGGACGGTCGAGGGATGTTCGGAATCCTCGACTCGGACGCCGATGTCCTGATCCCAGGGATGGCCGTCAAAGGAGGCCCCGACCATCTCGGCGTACGGGGGATACTTCATGAGGGTGGCCATCCCGTTGTGGATGCAGACAAAGCCCCCTCCAGCTCGGACATACTCGAGAAGCGCTTCCTTATCGATCGGAAGGTCGCCGGAGGTGTAGAAGGCGACCGCGCGATATCCTTTGAGCTTCTCGGCGGTCAACTCGCCGGGATCCTGGGTGGTCACCAGGTCGGCCCGTCCCCGGCAGGCATCCCTGAGCGCCTGCTCGGCGAACGAAAGCTTCTCCGGGCTGGGACGCTTCACGACGTCATGCACGTAGCCGGCCGAATGGGTGAAGAAGAGGACTCGGGGTAGTCTGAGATGCCGGTCAAAGAAGCTGCCGGTAGCCTCGAGAAGCCCTGCCAAGGACGGAACCTGACCTTCCTCCTTGAAGAGAAGATGTCCCCCGCCTTCCACCGTGAGCAGCCTCGCATCGACGCCGACCCCGCGCAGTTTCTCAAACATGACCGCGGAGTGGCTGTACGGCGCCCGTTCGTCCCGATCGCCATGCACCAGCAAGGTGGGTGGATTGCCCGGGGCGACGTACGACACCGGGCTCGCCTTCCGATAGGCTTCGGGCATTTCCTCGAATGCCCCTCCGATGAATTTCCGGGCCAGTTCCACACGCTCGCCCACGAGCTTCCGCGGACCCGTCGGATCGGCTAAGTCGGAAAGGCCCGCCCAGGAGGAGACGGCTTGGACCCGGCTCGAGACGGAATTCGGGTCCTGGTCTTCTTCGAATCCTGAGGATCGATCTGTGCAACCGACGAGCAGCGCCAGATGGCCTCCGGCGGAGTAGCCCCACACGCCGATTCGATTCGGATCCACCCGGAGCGCGGAAGCGTGCGACCGGATCCAGCGGACGGCGCGTTTGCAATCCTGAAGCGCCGCAGGGAAGCGTGCGACGTCGGAGAGCCGGTAATCGATGGAGGCCACCCAGTACCCCCGCCTGGCGAAGGCCTTCGCGGTTTCCGCGTCGGTGGACTTGGTCCATTTCCCGTCCGGCCAGGATTTCCAGCCCCCCCCGTGAATCATCACGATCGCGGGGAGGAGCTCCTGACCGCGCTCTGTCGGGCGGTAAGCGTCAAGCCTGAGAGTGGTGTCCCCCGCTTGGCCGTAAGGAACATCCACGTCGACCTCGATCTGAGAGGAAGACGGGGCGAGGGGCTGAGAAATCGCCTCTTCGATCCCCAGCGAATAGGAAAGAACGACGAGAAGAGCGGTGCAGCTCCAGGCGCAGGTGGATTTCATCTTCGCTGCCTCCAGTTCCTGAGGGGAGCGCGTAGGGGAGGCGAAACGGGGTCCCGCTCCAGAACGCTCCCTGGAAAGAATGTCCGCGTTTCTCGGATGGTTAGGAGCGAAATGCTTTTATCCCGTGAAACACCCGCGATGACGACAGGTGAGAATCCGATTTCTCGGACGAAGGCAGATTCCTGAGCAGTTACGCCAGGTCTGAGAAGGGAGGCTCGGGCTCGGTTCGACGGAGGTGCAAGCACAGATCGCCTGGATCCACAGCACGATCGATGGGGGAGCCTGCCTGATCTGTGGCAGTCCTTTGGAACGTCGGATTGTCCGATGCGCCCGGTGCCGGACGCCGCATCACTTGGACTGCTGGAAGTACAACGGCCGCTGCTCGATCTTTGGGTGCGACGAGCACCAATTCACGCATCCCCTGTAACGCCTCCGCTGGGGACACGCCGAGGGGACCCGGGAGGCGGACGGCCTTCAGGGCGGAATGGCCCGACGAGGGGCCCGGGGAGAAAGGCCCGACCCAAACCCGCCCCCCGCGCTCTCCTGGGCCGGCTGGGAGCGTCTCAGGATTCGGCGAAGGCGCGCAGGGCCGTCTGATAATTCATGGCGCGGCCGATCAGCCCTTCAAATCGAGTCGCCGCTTCCTGGCGGTAATGGGCGGGATCGGCCAGCCAAAGGGCCGCGTGCTCGCGGCCAACCTGCCCGGCGACAATGAAGCCGAGCGCCATTTCCCGCGTCTCGGTCGCGTAATGTCCGACGGGAAGCTCCCCCAAGAACGCCGCCAAAGACCGCACGAACGGCGCGTGCTCCTTTCGGATCTCGTGGAGCCGGTCAAACAGCGATTGTGCATCTTGAGCGAAGGTCTGGGCAGGCGCCGCCTTCTTCCGGCGGACCAGGTCGTCGATGGATCGGCGAGACGCCTCATCCGTCATGACCAGGCAGAAGCATTCCCAAAGCTGGACTTCGGGGTCGAACTCCTTGAGAATCCTGCGGCAGTCATCGACGCGTCCCACGTCTTCGAGCGTCTGCATCTTCACCCCGCGAGGAAGGATGCGGGTAATGGGGGAATGGGGATCCTCGGGAGGGGGCTCGGCGGGTCGGTCCTCCTTCTTGGCCCCCGGCTCCGCCGCCCGGTCGGGTGTCTTTTCGCGTCGGACGGTTCCGCTTCCGATTGCCCGCTGATAGGCATGTGCAAGCTGGAGCATGCCGCGCATCTCCTCGGTCGCGGCGCTGCGGCTTCCCGTCGGATCCGAAATCCAGCGCAGGGCCGTTTCGCGGGCCTTGGCGGTGTTGGCCATGAGCGCCAGGACGATCTCGTGCATTTCGCCGGGGGGGCTTACCTGCGGCAGATCGGCCAGAAAGACGCGCAATCCGGCCATCCAGGGGCCATTTTCGCGGCGGAGGTCCACGATCTTTTGAACGACCGCCTTTTCCGCTTCTCCCGCCGCCTCCGACTCGATCCTGCGGATGCGGAGTTCCAGCCAGCACCTCAAGAACATGCTGTGGGCATGTGCCAGAGTGAACGCCTCCCAAAGCTCCGGCGGCCGCTCCAGGGTCGCCAGGAAGGCCTGACTGGCGCGGGCCAGCCGCAAAGTCTGCAGGGTTTGGGGATGGACCGCGGAAGGAACCGTCGAGGCCGCTTGTGGCGCGGATTCTGACATGCATTCTCCCGGTCGCAAGACGGCCCGAACCCTCCGCCGTCCTCCCCCTATTTATAGCGCTCCATTCCGGGAGGGCAACGGCTATTCCTGATTCCGGCCCGTCCACAGGTGATCCCAAGCTGCACGAATCGCAAGGGGAACTCGAACGGGAAAGGCCTCCGCGAGTCTACCCGACCTGGTGATCCCCGGCTCCAGACTGCACCGTCAGGGCAAAGAAAAAGAGACCCAGGAACGAGTCCCGGGTCTCTTCAATCAATGTCCTCACAATGAAGACACCGCAAGTGAACGAGGCAGATGCGACCCATCACGGCATCAACTTCCCAGAAGGCCCTCCCCCCTTAGGGATCTTCGGCGAGCGACTGGCTCTCTACGTCATCCTGAGGTGTGTTTCCGACAATGCTGGCGCAAATTCTGTGCCACGCTCCCGAGGTCAAAACGGAAGGGGTCCATCGGAGGAAAAGACACGGCGGAGTAGGATTCTCCGCCAAGAAATACAGAACCGAAAGAAGGCGGCCCTTGAGGGCGCGCTGCCGAGCGTCCAAACGCCGACCTCGGTGCCTTACTTGGGTCTTCGGCGGGAGGCGGTCGGAGGCCACTGATCCAGGTAGCGATCCAGATCCAGGGTGAGGGCGCGGGCATTGGGATATCGGTCCTTCGGGTGAAGGGCCATCATCTTGCTCAGGAAAACGACCAGGGGAGCCGCCGATGCGTTCTCCGGTATCTTGAGCGGGGGTGGGGTTCCCTCCAGGTGTTTTTCCATTACCGACGATTCCGTCGCTCCTTCAAAGGGTCGGACGCCGCACAGCATCTCGTAGAGGGTGATCCCCAGGGAGTACAGATCCGATCGACCGTCGACGGATCTCCCCTGCGCCTGTTCCGGGGAGAGATAGTGGGGCGTGCCTTCCACGTAGGGCGAATCGCCGAGAGGCCGGGGGCTCGCGACCTGCACCGCCAGCCCGAAGTCGATGACCTTCACTTCACCTTTCTTCGAGATCAGAATGTTGCTGGGCTTGATGTCCCGGTGCACGACCCCGTGAGCGTGGGCGTGCTCCAGGGCCCGGGACACGTGGCGGGCGATCGCGACCGCGGTGGATGGCCGGAACGAGCCTTTCTTTTTCAGGATGCTCGCGACGTCCTGACCGTCGACGAATTCCGTGACGATGTAAGGACGTCCGTTCTCCTCGTCGATGTCATAGATCGTCGCGATGTTGGGGTGATTGAGGCGGGCGAGCGCCTGGGCGCCGGTCTCAAACGCCTCTATGCTTCTTTCCAGAAGATCGCTGAAGGTCCACTTCAGCAGCTTCACGGCGACCACGCGGTGAAGGAAGAGATGCTTGGCGACGTAGACGCTGCCCATCCCCCCCCGGGCAATGAGCTCCAGGAGCTGGCACTTCCCCAGGATTCTTCCCACTTTGAAGGAGGAAGGGGTTTTCAT
>DATGFI010000571.1:0-4380 GCA_035309205.1 Planctomycetota bacterium
CTACAAGAGAGATCCGGAGATAGGGAGATAACGAGATCGGAACGACGTATAATCAGCAATCCATGGTCAAGAAACTCTGGGGCGTCTTTGGGATGTTCCTGATCGTCGCGGGGCTGGCGGGCGTAGACGTCTACGTGCTCACCCGCGCCGAGTCGCTGTCAATGCTCGCCGAGGCGGAACTCCGGAAATTCGCCGGCAACGCCCTCGAGTGGAACCGGATCACCGCGACGATCGACAATGCCGTCGCTCTCCAGGGCACCGTGACGCTCGAGGGAGTCCGGGGATTCCCCCTGGCCCGCCGGCTCCCGCCGGTGAAGGCGAAGCGGGCGCGGATCCACCTTCGCAGCGGCTATCCCGAGCGCATCGTGCTCGAGGAGATCCGCGGGGTGATCTCGGACGAGTTCTTCGACGAGCTGACCGGCAAGGAGACGGGGAAGTCGATCCGGGACATCCTTCCCGATCCCAGCCGCCTGCCGACCATCGTGGTCCAGGGCGGGGAATTTGAGACGAGCCTGTCCAAGATCTTCGAAGGCGGGAAGCCTCAGACGGTCTACAGTTCCGGGATGTCGATGGTGCCGATCGGCGGCTACCGATACCACTTCGAGGCCGAGTTCCACCACGCTCTTTACGGGCGCTGGGTGGAACGGGGGGAGGTCGACCTGGACACGGGCGCCCAGCGGATCAACCTCGACTGTCTCAATCTGCGGATCACGCCGGAAATGCGGGCGCCGCTCATCCCCGCCTTCCGGGGCATCTACGACAAGTATCTTCCCGGCGGCCTCTGCGATCTGCACATCGAGATCGAGAAGGAGGAGAAGACCGAGCCCAGGATCAAGGTCACGCTGGTCGCCCGGGATATGACCTTCACCTACGGCAATTTCCCGTACCCGGCCGACAGGATCAGCGGGGAGATCGACTTCTTCACCGACCACTTCGTCATCAAGAACATGCAGGGTCGCCACGGGCCGGCGACCCTCCGCTTCGACGGGAGCGCCGGGGGCTACACCAACGAATCCGAATTCGACTTCCGCATCGAGGTGGACGACCTCCCTTTGGACGACTCGCTCCGGCAGGCGCTCGACCCTCCCAACCGCCGGGTGCTGGAATCCTTCAATCCCCGGGGACGGATCAGCGCCAAGGGGAAGGCTCTCCGGCCGCGAGGAGTCGGGTTCCGAGAACGCATTCCCCTCACCCTCTCGTTCCAGGGCGTCAACCTCAACTACGTGGAATTCCCCTACGAGCTCCGGAACGTCTCGGGAGAGATCCAGGTGGACGGCAATCAGATCGTGGTGAAGCGCGCGACCATCCACGACGGGGCCATGGAGGCGGAAGTCCGTGGAACCATCGGGAATATCGCGACCGATGCGTCGGTGGACCTCTCGATCGACGCGATGCAGGTGCCGCTCGACGCGCGGCTCAGGGCGGCGATCGGCGACGAGGCCCGCAAGATCTGGGACCAGTTTTCGCCGGGCGGGGAGATGGAGATCCATTGGAAGCTGCACAAGGAGACGGGATCCCCGGTGGTGCACTCCGCCCGGGGCCGCTGCAAGGGAAACACGGCGCTCTACAGGGATCTCCCCCTGCCGATCTCGAACCTGTCGGGGGACATCGAGATGTCGCCCGGCCGCTACTCGCTGGAGCATCTGGTGGGGAAGGTGAAGGGCGCGGAAGTCGAGGTGCACGGGACGGTCACGGACGCCCAGCTTTCGCTGCACGTGGACGCGACCTCCCTTCCGCTCGACGAGGAGGTGAAGAACGCCCTCCCGCCGGCGATCGGGGACTTCCTGCGGATGCTGAAGATCGGGGGCACGGTCAGCTTCAACTCGGGACTGACCTTCAAGAAGGACGGGCAGAAGCAGGTGGACCTCGTCTGCAAGCTCCAGAAGGGCTATATCGACACGGAGCCCCGCTTCGAGGACCTCGACGGAACCGTGACGCTGACGGGCTACTTTGAGAAGGACCCCGAAATGATCGGGTTCCTCAACTGCTCGCGGGCGACGGTCTATGGAAAGAGGATCTCGGACGTGGGAGCGAGTTTCAACACCCGGGGCTCGAAGCTCAATTTCCTGAATCTGAAGGCGAGCGTCTATGGAGGGGTGCTCGCGGGCCGGAGCTTCTCGATGGATACGAAGACCAAGGATTTCTTCGCTCAGGCGTTCACGGTGGACCGGGTGGACCTTCAGGAATTCGTCCGGGACACGAAGAGCTACGCGGATAAGAACATGTCGGGCAAGATCTCGCTCGACCTTCATGACCTCAGGGGGAATTCCCTGGACTCGGGCACCATCACGGCCAAGGGTCGGATGGTGATCCGCGACGGCCTTCTCTGGGACATCCCAGTCTTCCTCAAGCTTTTCACCCTGAATCCGGGCGAGCTCTTCAAGACGCGGAACCAGTTCGATGCCGGGGTGCTGGATTTCGACATCCGCCAGCGGAAGATCACGATCGAACGCATGGCCTTCACGAGCGAGAGCGTGAGCGTGGTCGGCCGGGGCAGCATCGGCTTCGACGGCGACCTGCATCTGATCCTCAAGCCGCGATCGGGCCCCCTGCTGGGACTGGACTTCTTCGTCCTGCGCTGGGCGGGCGACCTGGTCAGCTTCCTGCTCGACAGCGTGGTCAATGTCGAGGTCAAGGGGACGTTCGACAAGCCGGAAGTGAAGTAGGGCCCCCCGCTTCCGGGGCCCCGGCCCCTGACCGGCGACCGTTCGGAAATCGAACAAACGCTGCAGATTCCCGCCGATCCCGCCGATACATATCACAGACACGAGGGGGGAAGAACATGGGCGAGACCAAGCACGTCTGCAACCACTGCGGCGGAAACAGCCTCTGGCGCGGATTCGTCGACGGCGTCAAGCGGGTCTTCAAGATGAAGCGGCAGGAAGACCGCCTGATGTACATCCCGGTCGAGAAGGTCGACCAGAATCCCTACCAGCCGCGCGAGTACGTGATCGAGGAGCCTCTGGGCAACCTCAAAAAGTCGATCGAGCAGTACGGCGTGATCGTCCCGATCATCGTGAACCGCCACAGCGGCCGGTATACGCTGGTCGCCGGCCAGCGCCGCCTCCAGGCGGCCCGGGAACTCGGATTCAAATTCATCCCCGCAATCGTCCGCTCGCTCAACCCCCGCCAGATGATGGAGGTCAGCTATCTGGAGAACCTCCACCGCGAGGAGCTCTCCAAGATCGACGTGGTCATGATGTTCGACCGGATTCACCGGAAGTATCCGCGGATCGAGGAGAACGAGATCGCCGAGGCGATGGGCCTTGCAGTGGACGAGCTGCGGCACGCCCGCACCCTCCTGGATCTGCCGATCCCCGTGCTGGAGGCGCTCCGGGCGAACATGATCAGCGAGGGCCACGCCCGGGTCATCAGCGCGATCTCCGACCCCGACGCGCAGCTGGAGACGATCGAGATGGTCTACAACGAGAAGCTGGGTCTCGAAGAGACTCAGGAACTCGTGAATCGCATGACGAATAAGGAGGCGGCGTACATCACCGCCGATCAGGCCGCCCACTTCCATTCCCCGAGCTGCCCTTTCGCCCAGCTGATCCCGGAGGACCGGAAGCTGAAGTTCCACTCGAAGAAGGACGTGGCCCGGAAGGGAAAGGTTCCCTGCATGCAGTGTCTCTAGGGGGGACGCCGGCGCCGCCTGATCCGACCGGAGTATAGGCCCCGAAGGGCATCCCTGCCCGAAACGGGAGGGCCCCCCCCGGCGAAGATCGCCGCGGGGTGCCCGCGCGCGGAAGAAAATCGCGGGTTCCCGGATTTCCTCCGCGTTGATATAATCCGCCTGGAATGGACTTCCTCACCGATTTCACCGTCCAGGAGCTCGAGGCCCGCCTGGTCGAGCTGGGCGTCGAGAAATGGCGGGCGCGCCCCATCCTCCTGTGGGTTCACCGCCGCAACGCCACCCGATTCGACGAGATGACGGATCTGTCTCTCGAGCTCCGCCAGGAGCTCCAGAAGCACTTTTCGGTCTACCGCACCCAGGTGAAAAGCAGCCACACCAGTCCCGACGGAACGACGAAGCATCTGGTCGGCCTCGAGGACGGAGACGTCATCGAAACGGTGCTGATCCCCGAGGAGGATCGGCGCACGGTCTGCGTCTCGACCCAAGTCGGCTGCCCGGTCAAATGCGTCTTCTGTGCCAGCGGCCTGAACGGCCTCAAGCGGAACCTGAGCTCCGGGGAGATCGCCGAACAGGTGCTCCACGTGAAGCGGGCGCTGGGGCCCGAGGAGCGCCTCACGAACGTGGTCATCATGGGGATCGGGGAACCGCTCCTGAACGCGCCCAACCTCATCAAAGCGCTCAAGACGATGAAGGCTTCCTGGGGCATGGGCATCGGGTATAACCGGATCACGCTCTCGACGGTGGGC
>DATGFI010000572.1:0-4128 GCA_035309205.1 Planctomycetota bacterium
TGAGACGGCCAGGCGCGGCACCGAGGACAATGTCATCGCCTCTTGGTGCGTCTGGTGCGAGTTCGACTTCCCCGGTCCTGGGCACAAAGGCAAGGTCTGTCCGCCCGAGCTCGTCCGGAAGATGCTCCAGGAATTCCCCCATCAACCCTCGATCGTGGTCCGGAGCGGCGGAGGCGTCCAGGTCTACTGGCTTCTCCGGGAACCTGCTACAGGGGAAGATCTCCGGCGGGTCAAGGCGGTGAACAAGGCTCTCGTCCAGCACTTTACACAGGGCCAGTATGGGGCCGACCCCCAGTGTGTCGACCTCGCACGCATCTTCAGGCTCCCGGGGACCCAGAACTTGAAGTACAAGCCGAACCGCATGGTCGACGTGTCGTGGTGGGGCCCTGAAAAGCGCTACATCCTAGACGACTTCGATTTCCTTCCCCAAGAACCCCAACGGGCCCTGTTCGGGTCACCGGCCGCCGGTGCAGCGCCTAGCGAATCGAAGCCTTCAGTGCCGGCGCCCGGTCATTCAAGCCGGGGCGTCGAGGCAAGTGCGAGGCCCGCGCCGTCGACCATCCTGGACGAGCAGGTCATCAGGGAAATTGGGAAGCTCCTGGGCGGCATCTGGTTCGAGGGCCACCGCCACCAGATGGCGCTCACGGTCGCGGGAATGCTCGCCTGGAACGGGATCAAGTACGAGTGTGCGGTGTCGATCATCCAGGTTGCATCGACGAACGCGGGCGGCGATACCGTGAAGCGCCTCAAGGACGTACAGGATACCTACAACAACTTCGCCTTGGGCAAGGAGGTCTCCGGGAAGCCGAAGCTCCTGGAGATGGTGAAGACCGAATTCCCGGACAGCTTCCGGAAGAAGGCCCTGCAGACGATGAACGCTATCTTCGAGCTCCTCCCGAAGCCTCCCGGCAGAGAAAGTGATGGCACCGATGACGGTCAAGCTAGTGCAGAGCCCGATTTCGACATCATTCAGGTGACGAAGTTCGATTCGCGGCCGGCCAGGTTCAAGGTCAAAATCCAGAAGCACGGCGAGGACACGGATGTCGAGGTTGGTCCCATCGAGACAGAAGTCATGACGACTGTCAGGCTCTTTCGGCGAGCTTTCTTCGAGGCGTCGCCGACGAATGCATTCATCGCGAATATCTCCCAGGCACGCTGGGAGGGCTTGATATCCGCGGCGCCACGCATGCTCCGGAAGGCCCCCGAAGTTGCGCGGCTTGAAGGAGCTGTGCTGCAAGTTCTTGAAGAATTCCTCGAACAGAAGAAGGAGGACCCGGAAGTCGGCATCCTGAAGGTTTTCCCCGGATACGACGAGGAAAAGGTCTACTTTGCGTGGCGGGCCTTCAAAATGCGATTGAAGGACTGCGGCCTCAAGGCCACTGATCAGGCCATCTCCGACATCCTGGAAACCGCGGGATGGGAGAGCGACCGTATCTGGATAAGAGACAGCAAGCGTCGCCTCTGGGTTAAGTATCTTTGGGAGAAGGGGGGCGACGCGGACACCGCTGATTCCGGAAAATCTCCTTAGTATTTCCTGCAAAAATGAAGCACGGGAAGATTCATTCCACCTCGGCGGGAGGTCGGTCAGGTTGGTATGTTGGCTTGTGCCTTCGTACTCAAGGGGTTAGAGTGGCCGACCTCCTGGCCCGAGGGTGGTCCACATCCGATCGCTGGAAAAATCATTCCCCAGATTCCTTCTTCAGTTACTCGCATTTTTCCAGAATACATAAGGGAAATCGCGACGCTCGTCTCTTCGCGGAGGACAGCGCATTGACCGCGCTTCAACAAGTATGAAAACTTCCCCCAAGAAGAAGGTGAAATCCCCTGGCAGACCGAGGAAGCCGCCGGCCAGCCGGATGGCCCGAATGTCGGGACGGCCGAAGGCGAAGCGGGGAGACCGGGGGAAGGAAGCACGACGTGGTCGGGTTCTCTTCCTTGGGGCCGGGTTTTCGAAGGGACTGGGGCTCCCGGATACCCGAGATCTCTGGGATCTTGGGCTCAAGATATCCACGGCAGCGAAGAACTGGCTTCTGCTCGAAGATGCGTACAAGTCGTACCCTCTGGCCGCATTCGTCGAGCGGGGAGTGAAGGACGTCGAGATTCTCCTGAGTTTCTGGCACGAGTGGGTTGATTTCATCTACCGCGCCTTTCCGGATACCAACGGGTTCCCCCGGGCATACCTCGAAGATTACACAAGGAATCTGGCAATGCACCTCGACGAGGCCAGTCGCGAGGTACAGAAGTCAGGGATGCTGGCGAATTTCTCGAAATGGCTGGCCCGAGCTGCTGGCGCTAAGGCCGGTCTAACCGTCGTAACCACGAACTACGACTGCCTCGTGGAGTTCGCCGCCGCGGCTGCGGAGTTGAAATACGACTACCTGGATGATTCGAGCGAGAAGCTCCCCATTGCGAAACTTCACGGCTCCGTGAACTGGGCGCTCTTTTCAAGCCAGGTTCGGCGTTGGTCGGACGGATGGAAGCCCCGCCTTCTCAACGAGCATGAGGGCATTGGGGTATACGACTGCGAGTTGGAGCCGATCCCCTGGGTGGCGCAAAAGGGTGTGCCTGCGCTGATCCCGCCGATCATCCGAAAGGAGTACGATGGAATATTCAAGGAAGTGATTCGGCTTGCAGCCAGGTCCCTGAACGGAGCTGATCGAGTGTTGATGATCGGCTACGCATTCCCCGAGGCCGACATCGTCGTGGAGGGGATGCTCAAGGCGATCCTGGGACGGTCCAGGAATCCGCCGGAGGTGCTTTACGTGAATCCCGATGAGCGGGCAGTAGTCCGAGCTAAGAAGATCCTCGAGGCCACCGCCAACGTGACCTATGCCTCTGAGAAATGGTCCGTGGACCATTTGAACTGGCTGACCCGGTAGAGGAATTTAAACCTATATCCCCACGTTTGACGAAAGAGGCCATTTTGTAAAGGATGACCCATGGATGAGAGGGCTGGAGCCCCCGAAAACCGCTCGCTGACGCCGGGCAAGCTAACGGTTCCTACTCGTCGTCAAGCCTCGGCGCAGCGCGGAGCGATGATCGAAAGCGGCCGGACCGTCCCCCACATCGGGCGTGACGCCGTAGCCCGCGCCGCCGGCGCCGCAGCCAGGACGGCCCGGGACGGCGGTACCCGCGGGCGCGGGAACGCCCAGCGGGACGAGCTCCTGATGATCACGATCTTCGACGGGGCGCTCCGGGTCTCCGAAGCCTTGAGACTCAGGCCATGCGACATCGTGGAAGAAGAAGGCCATCCCCGGCTTCGCATTCTGGGCAAGGGCAAGAAGCACGCCGTCGTGTCGGTTTCTGCATCCCTGGCCTCACGGCTCAAGGCGTACGCCTACGACGCTCAGATCGCCCCGGAGGGGCGCTTTTTCCCATTCACAAGGGCGAGGGCGCATCAGATTATCGCCCGGGCCTATAAAGCCGCCGGCGTGACGAAGCCGGGCGGAGTGGGGACCTGCCACGTCCTCCGGCACTCGGGCGCGATTGAGCGCCTCCGCGAGACCGGGAATCCTCGTGCTGTTCAGGAGCAGCTTCGTCACGCTTCGGCGAACATGACGCTTAGGTACTTAAAAACCATTTCGGCCGAGGAGGCCCTCCGGATTCAGGACCAGGTCGATTTCCGCTGGTAGTGCTGTGGTCAATCTCGAATCGATTTAGAGGGGTGAGAATGCCTGTTGAACTGATGTCTGACCGCGAGGCCCTTCTTCAGGCAAGAAGTCTCTGGGGGAAGGACGGCGCAATCCGGAAATCTAGCTGTGCGTTGATTGACGCCACGCTCAGATTCGGTAGGAAGACCAAGATTCGGAGGCAGTGCACCTACTACCTGAATTTCGGCCACGACCTTTCCTGCCCGGGCAAGAAATTCGTTTACGAAGTCGGCCGGATGACCACGTTCGCTGGATTTCGGGAGTTCGAATGCCTGGGAGCTGGAAACTCTTGGGGCGCGGCATTCGGAAATGTCGGCGCCAGTAGCTCGAACTAAAGGGGCAACAGGGCCTGAAGGATGGCGAACTGCAGGGTCGTCGTCGCGTTAAGCCCGGTCGACATCGCTCCGTAAGAGGTCAATTCCGGGAAAGTGCCCAGGGAGAAGCCTCGTGCACCGGAAAGGACGATGAACCTCATATT
>DATGFI010000573.1:0-2176 GCA_035309205.1 Planctomycetota bacterium
AGATCCGCGCCGCGGCGGGAGACGCGCTGTTCATCGTGAACGACGATGTCGCCGTCGCGCTGGCCTCCGGCGCGGACGGCGTCCACCTGGGCCTGGAGGATCTGCCGATCCTGGAGGCGCGGCGCTTGGGCGCGGGAATCATCGGCGCGACGAGCCATTCGCTCGCCGAGGCGAAGCGCGCGAAAGCGGCGGGGGCAGACTATGTGTCGTGTGGCCCGATGTTCGCGACGCCTCTCAAGCCACACCTGGAGCCCCTGGGCTTTACGTACCTTGCGGCGCTCAAGAAAATGGGCCTGCCGTTCTTTCCCATCGGGGGGATCACGCGCCAGAATGCCTCACCGGCTCTGGTCCGGGCGGCGGTCTGCGCGGGAGTGATCGGGGCCGGCGACGTCGCGGCCGCGGCCCGGGCGATCCGGGCGCGTCTTACTTCGACCGCTTCTTCGAGTCGCGGACGGCGCGGTACTGGGGCGAGGTGAACCAGTCGCGCATCATGGCGATCTTCCGCTTCTCCGAGGCGGGCAGGTCGACAAATTCCACCCCGGCGTAAAAGTCATCCGAATTCTTCGAGGACTGGTAGCACCACCGGACCTCTCCCGCCGCGGAAATCTGATCCTTGTAGCGCTCCATGTCGATCACGATGCGGACTTTTGTGCCTACGGGAAGGCGCTCCTGGGTCAGAAAGCGGACTCCGCCTTCGGAGAGATCCAGGGCCGCACGCGCCCGGTTGCTCTTCCCTACGCCCAGCACGGTCAGCAGGCGATCCCTGTGCAGGGTCGCCTGGCAGTCGTCGATTTCGAAGCGGCAATGCCGGCGGCGCTCGCCGGGCTTCCCGGTCTCCTTGGAGCTTTCCGATTGCTCGCGGACCGGTCCCGGGGATGGATTAATTTTCTTGAACTCCGCAAACCAGTCGGCTTGGGGCGGATCTTTGCCGGGCGTGGCGGCCATTCGCCTCCCTCGGTTGAAGTTTTACCTTACCCCGAGCTAGGCGGAGAGTCAAGTCGGTGCGCGAGAAGCGCGGCTCCGGCGAGCGTAAGCGGAAGCAGGAGGGTTCCCAGAAGGGGAACCAGGAGAATCAGGAAAAGGACGGAGCCATAGCCCAAGGTGGCCCCTGCATGGCGCAAGAGCCACCCGAAGCGGGCCGGAACGGGCACCGCTCGGGCGTCCAGGGGGTAGTCCAGGTAGTCGAAGCCCAGGAAAAGAACACCCAGGAACGCCGAGATCGGGGGGTGAAGGAAGGCGAGGGGAGTCAGATAAAGGAGGAGAACGGCCGCTTGGATGGCTCCAAAGATCAGGAGCTTGAGCATCTGGTTGACAAGGCTGCGCAGGAGGGCGTGCCGGAGCCCCCGTCGGGAAGGGAGCTTCTCCCCGAGGTCCTGAAGGACCCGCTCGGTGAGGGCGTCCAGGATGGGGACGGACAGCAGATTCCCTGCGAGGAAGGCGGCAAAGATCACAGCGACGAAGAAGAGGACGCTGAAAATCCAGTGCGCCGTGGTCTGGAGCCAGTGAGGAAAACGGCCCGGCGTGATCCAGTCCACAACGCTCCCGCGGTAGTGGAGATAAAGGGCGACGAAGGCGACGAAGGCGACTAGATGGATTGCGGTCGCCGCGATGGCGAATTTCCAAAGGGTCGGACGGCCGATGAAGTAGGCGACTCCCCGGAAGGGATAGGTCAGGGCGACGAGGAATTCGGACATTCGGTTCTTCGATCCCGGAGGGCTGCGTTTCGCGCCCGGCGAGCCACTCGTTGGCGGATCCGGAGGACCGGTGCAAGGAAGGCCGTCCTCCGGCCCGGCTCCCCTCCACTGAGCGCAGGTTGGTTGGGCCGTCTGGATTCGAACCAGAACAGAGGGATCCAAAATCCCTCGTGCTACCGTTACACCACGGCCCAAAATGCATCTGAACGCGAATCTATTCTGGGTGTCCTAATTGTCTTGTTTTGGCAGTACGACGTCCTTCGTAGGAGGGACCGTCATGACGGGCAAAACCCAGGTCATGCGGATCAAGCTACAGAAGGGTCGACACCTCGTCAAGCGGAGGGAGGTCTGGTACCTCGAGACCTGTATTCGGGGACACCAGGAACGATTTTCTCTGGAAACGCCCGGCAGCCGGCGGACCGATTCGGGCTCCGTCAGTCTCAACGATCAAAAAAAGGCGAGACTTTCTCGGAGGGCGGGGT
>DATGFI010000574.1:0-5106 GCA_035309205.1 Planctomycetota bacterium
ATGGCATCGCGCCGGCCAAGCTTCGCTAGTGCCGAGGCCGCAAGGGCTTCCGTCCCCTGCCGGAGTCTCAGGGATCTGAGGAAGAGCGTCGGATCCTCCAAGGCGTTCAATCCGACGAGAGAGGAGGCCGCGTGAAGAGTCACGTCGAAATCGGCGTCGGGTTGCTCCAGGATCTCCCGGAGCCTGGATACCGCCCGATCTCGGTGGTCGGGTCGCCGGCCCATCCATCCGATCCCCATGACCGCGTAGTAGCGCACCGTGGAATTCGGATGACGAAGACCTCCGATCAGGGGCTCAAAGGCATCGACATGGTTCATATAGGCCAAAGCCTGGATCGCCTGCGTCTGGACCTCGGAATCTCTCCCCTCCAGCGCGGATACGAAGACCGGGATCAGTTCCGGCCGCTCGCTTTCACCCGTCGGAGGATGGCCTCCGCTCTTCCGGCAGGCGGCCTCGCGGAGTTCGTCGATCAACTGTTTTGCGGCCTTGCGGTCGGGACCCGTCAGAATGGCGGTCCAGCGGTCGCGCGGAGCCGCCGGCTCCGAGGGAGCGGGAGCGGCTGCGGAAACCTTGGGCTCCTCGCGCTGGCTGAGGCGGATGACGAGATCATCTCTGACGTCAAACCAGCCCCGGACCATCCGGTCGGCGGTCGCAAACCCCCTGCCGGAAGCGGAAAGATAGACTTTGCCGTCCTGATCGAAAATGGTCTTCATCTCGAAGGCGCCTTCCGCGTCGGAATGGGCGACGCAAGTGGCATACATCGAGATTCCGGCCTGGAGTCTGCCCTCGGAGTTCCGGATAACCCCAGGCGTGGACGAGGGAACGTCCAGCTGGAGTTCCCCCTCACTCGTGTGCAGCAAGGCCCGCTGATAGATAAAGGCCCCCGGCTCGGGTTTTCCATCCGCACGGACGACTCTTCCCCGAATGGGTCTCATGCTGCGAAGTCGGAGCTCGAGGGGAGCATTTCCCGAAGCCAGGGGAACCGCGATCCCTCCCATGTACTGATCGCTCGCAATCACGAGGGCCGGAGGCGGGGGTACGCCGTCCATGCTGAAGACCCCTTCCGAATCCGTCGTCGATTCCACGACGGCTCCCCCTTCCCGAAGCTCGATGACCGATAGGCGAAGTTCGCTGTCCGGCTCCTCGCCGGTTTCGGTCAGGACGCGGCCCGCCAGGATCCGACCTGGCCGGAGAACCACCTCAAGGGCGCCTTCAAAGGTCAGGGGATCGACGACACAGCGGTGGGCGACCGAGCCCGGTGCGCTCACCCGCACCCGCGCCCGGAGAGCCGGATGCAGGGTGATCTGGAAACAGCCGCTCGGGTCTGTCGAGGTCGGCCGGTTCGGCCGCAGCTGACGGCTATACCAGGCATTGTCCACGTGCTTGTAGCCGTCCAACGACTGACGTTCAATCTCCACGATCGCGGCCTCCAGGGGCGTTCCGGACTCGCTTTGGACACGGCCCCGGAGAAGCTTGCCTCGACGCAGGCAGATCTCGACCGTCGTGACTTGACCTGACCTGGTCTCCGGAAAGACGACATTCAGGAGGTGCCAGGCCGGGTGCTCCTCATTCCAGCCCGGGAACCAGTATCGGTTCAGGTCCCTGAGCATGGGCAAGGTTCGGAGATCCTTGAGCGGAGTTCGCAGTCCATAGGCTTCCTGCGCTACTCCCCCGAAGTTCAGGTAGCCGGGCGCCTCGGCATCGAGACAATATCGCTGGCTCACGAGTCCGGCGACGCGAAAGCGGCCGTCGGCATCGGTGCGATAGACTTCGCGCTCTGGCTGGAAACCGGTACCGCTCTGTCCGTCGGTCGTCCCGGCGACCCCGAGGTAGAAGCGGGCGTCCTTCAAGGGAAAGCCGGTTTCGGCGTCGGTCACGCGGCCTTCCAGGACGGATGAACCCCCAAAGAAGGCGGGCGGGGGATCCGGCATGATGGGCGGCATCGCTTCCGAGTGTATCAAATCAGGGGTGGAGCCGCTTCCAGTCGAGGGCTCTTCCGAAGTCCGGCCAAAGCCCGGAGCCGGAAAAACCGCCTCTCAAGGACTGCCTCGCCTCCCCTTCCCCACCGGAACCGTCTCTCTGCCAAGGACTTCTGATCCGCTATTCATCCCTTCATCCCGGATGAGGGGATGAGGATCTTCCCAGGGTCAGGTTCGGCCATTCATCCCCAATGACCCGAGTCCCATGCTCATCCCCTCATCCCCCATGAAGCTCATCCCCTCATCCTCGATGCACGTCCTCCCCGCATTCCTGCACCTGGGATGAACGTCACCCCTTCACCCGCTCCTCCGTTCATTCGTTAATCCTCTCACCCCCTCATGCCGGGTGCAGCTCCTATCCTCATCCCTTCATGGGAGCATCCCGTCATCCGGGATGATCCTCATCGGCTCATCTCCTCATCCCTTCATGGGATCACTCCGGGTGAAGGAACGAGTTTCACCTCCTCACCCGATCCTATCGGGTGATCGGATGAGCCTCCTCCGTTCACGGGGGATGAGCTTCAGCTCCTCATGGCGGCGTCCCCGCACCCGGGATGACCCTCACTTCCTCACCTGGTCACCCAGGAAGCGCCTCACCCCGAATGACAGTCATGGGGGATGAATCCATGAGGCTCATCTTTTCCCCTCAAGTGGGGAAGGGGGACGGGCCGATAAAGATTCTGGATTCGCGGCTGCACTTCGCCGCGCAGGAGAGAGCCATGGAAACCGTCGCGATCACGATGCAAAAAGGCGGGGCCGGGAAGACGACCACCGCCTGGAACCTGAGTGCGTATCTCGCCAGGATGGGAAAGCGCGTCCTCATCATCGACCTGGATCCCCAGGCCAGCCTGACCCTGGTCGCCAACCTGAAGGACGAGTCGGGGAAGGGGCCCACCGCCTACGAGCTTCTCATGGAACCCGGCGTCAAGATTTCGGACGTCGCCCGCAAGACCTCGATTCCGGGGCTCGACGTCGTCCCCACCCATGAGGGCCTTTCCGGCGCCGAACTCTTGCTCACGGCGCAGATGGCGCGCGAGACGCGGCTCCAGCAAAAGGTAAAGGCGATCGCGCCCGGGATCTACGACTACGTTTTCATCGATACCCGCCCGAGTCTCGGGCTCCTCACGATCAACGCCATCATGGCCGCGGACGGCGTGCTGATCCCGCTCCGCGCCGATTACCTCACGTTCGCGAAGCTTCCCGAGCTCTGCCAGACGCTCGACCTCATCGAGTCGAATCTGAACCACCCGATCAAGATCTGGGGCGTTCTCCTTCTCGCTTACAACGAGGAAAAGCTGGAGGCGAGGCTTCTCAAGCCCGAGATCGAGAAGTACTTCGCCGCGGCGGAGGCCAGCCACCATCTCTTCAAGACCGTGATCCGCGAATCCGCCATGATCGGACGATCCCACATGGAGCATAAGGACATCGAAGCGGTCGCTTCGAAGTCCATCGCTGCCGCAGACTATAGGGCGCTTGCCCAGGAGGTCCTCAGCCGTGGCTCCAAAATCGCTGCCGCATAGCATCACGCCTCCGGGCCTGAGCGCGCTCTTCCCGGGCCGGAAACCGGCCCTCGTGGAACAGGCGCCTCCGTCCGCAGCGCCGCCTCCGGCCGCGGCACCTGCGCCCGAGCCGGCGAAGCTGGAGCCCTTGGCCCCGGTGGGGGAGGGGAGCGCCCCGGTTGCCGCTCCGGCGCCCGCGCCGGTAACGCTGGAGCCGAAGCTCGAGGCCGTAGCGCTCCCGGCGGCGCCGGCGGCCGCGCCTGCTGCGACGCCGGTCCGGTCAGCCTCCGTCCGGAAGATGTCCAAGGGCGTGCGGGTCACCCAGCCCGAAGTCGAGGGGAAGCCGAAAGGCCGCCATACGCTGGTCTTTGACGAAACGGTGCTCGAGGAGCTGAGCCTCCTCGCCTGGGCGGAGAACATGTCCATTTCGGCACTGGCCCGCGAGGCCTTTGACGCCTATCTCGCCTCGCGCCGAAAGGCGGTCAACCAGGCGCGCGAGTTGCGCGAGAGCTTCGGACGAAAGAGGGAAGCCGTTTGATGTCAGGCAGGGCCCGCCGACTTACGCGTTTCAGGCCCGAAAGATTCTACTCTATTTTCTAAGTTCCATTATAGGGGAGAGGCATCCATGGCGAAGAAGGCGACCAGCGCGTTCATGAAGCCAATGACTCCGAGCGAGTCACTGGCGAAGGTGACGGGATCCAAGGCGCTTCCGCGGAGCGAGGTGGCCAAGAAGCTCTGGGTCTACATCAAGGCGAACAAGCTCCAGGATCAGAAGAACAAGCGCATGATCAACGCCGACGAGACGCTCAAGACGGTCTTCGACGGCAAGAAGCAGGTCTCGATGTTCGAGATGACCGCACTCGTCTCGAAGCACCTGAGCTAAATCGAGAGTCAGAGGGGGAAACGGCCGAGGGCGGTCCCGAGAGAGGGCCGCCCTCGGTGCTAGTACCTGTAGCTGGCCGCAAGGGCCACAGGTCGCGGGGAAGGGGGGCCTATAAACGGGCTTTTGGGAGGCCCCTCCAGCAGATCGACATGCCAAATCGGTAAGCATCCGACCTCCCGGCGTGGATTCTCGCCGGGATGGCCGTGCGGGCGCCTTGGAGTGCTCCTATCGAGCAACCAGCCGGACGAGCACTCGATGCACCCAGAGATCGCCGCCATCGCCGCGACGAAGTCGGAAATCCGCCCCTGCATTAAGGCGGCCGTGGAAGGCCGGATCTGGCAACTGGAACGTCGCCGTCTTCCAGGACTTGCCGCTACCCAGCGGGACGGACTTTCCGGTGTTTTTGTACGGCCCGGATACGGCGTCAAATTCGAGGTCGAATGCTCCGCCCCCGTCGTCGAGATACTCCACGTCGATCTCCACCGGCCGCCAAGTCTCTTGCCAGCTTTCCGTGATGTGAAAGTAGAGATAGCGGGAGTTAGGACCGGTGTTCCGAATCAACTTCAAACAAGACTTGCCCGACACGATGGCGGCCTCGTAGAGTCCGTCGCCACATTCTGCGACTACGACACCCCGTGAGTCCGTTTTTGCACCCAGGAGGATTTCCAATCCCTGGGTTAAGGCCCGTTTGTGCAGTATATCCAGTCGCTTCTCAGCCTTTGTTTTCACAAGCCCCGTGGCCGAA
>DATGFI010000575.1:0-6670 GCA_035309205.1 Planctomycetota bacterium
GTCGCCGAATATTCGCGGATGCGCTCCAGGACGATGTCCCGGAGCAGGGCGCGGCAGCGGGCGAGCCGCTTGCGGACGTCCGACTCGCGCAGTCCGAGCTTCTCTGCGACTTCGGCATAGGTCTTCCCGGCAGCCCCGCCCAGGATGAACTTGGACGTTCCGGAGCTGTCGCGCGATCCATCTTCAGGAAGACAGTACAGGCGGAAGACCTCGAAGAGGTTCGCGGAACCTTCGGACTTCAGGCGCTTCTCGAGTTCTCGAATGGATTCCTGGAGGACGGTCTGGATCCACTCCCGGTCGAAGGCGTTCTCCGGATCGACTGTGGGATGGGCGTCGCGTACTTCTTCGAATCGAAACAGGAACAGGCCGCCCGGGGGGCGTCGGGCCTTCTCGCGGCGTGCGGCGTCGATCATGAAATTCTTGAGGGCGCGCTTCAGGAAGCCCCGGAAGCTGCCGCGGTCGGGACTCAGGCGTTCCCAGTCCTTCCGCTCCACCAGCCGGGCGAAGAAGTCCTGCGTCAGATCCTTGGCGTCCTCCACGCTCTTGTGACCGCAGGCGCGGAGGTAGAGATAGGCGGGCTTCCAGTACAGATAGATGAGCCGTTCCAGATGTTCCCGGTGTGCCTTCCCGGCCCCCCGGATGAGGTTCCACGAGGTTGACGGGAAGTCGCGCCGGGAGCCGCCGATCGATGTGTCGCCCATGGCCGCCATACCCCTCCTATACCTCACGACCGAGTGTCCCAGCCGGCAAAAAGCTTTTTCCGGCCAAAGGAGTCCCGGGTCTAGCGGGAGGCGGCCAGCGCCAAGAGGGTCCAGAGCGTCGTGCCCACGAGGGCCCATCCGATTCCATATCCCCGGCGGCGGACGACGGTGGCGGCAAAAAGCGATCCGAAGATCGCCCCCTCGATGAGCATTGCCGACATCGTTTCCGGACTGAACAGGAGGCCCCAGAGGCCTACGACCTCGGTGGAATAGCCGGTCAGGGGCAGCCCACCGGCCATGGGGTGGAACTCGCGGCTCCAAAGGGGGCTGAACAGGGCGACATCGGGTCCTCCTCCGGTCAAGAGGTCCAAGACCGGATGCGACCACGTGACGAGCAATCCCGTCAGCCCGATCAGGGCCGCCTCTTTCCGCAAGCCCCGCGCCGCGGCGGTCAGGGCTGCCAGGGCTCCCATCCCCGCGGCGAAGCCCAGAGTATGGGTCGGGCCGCGATGAGGCAGCCCGGCCAAGGCATCGATGTCCGGTAGACAGGCTGCCGTGGCCGCTCCGGCCAGCCAGGCCTTCTGCTCCAACTGGCGCAGGGTCGGAGTCCGCCGGGCCAGGGCCCACAGACTCATGCCTGCCAGTCCGTGACCGAGGATCGAGGACATCCATGGGAAGTATAACCCCGTACGGAGGCCGTCCCGGAGCCTCCCGCGGGGCGGGAATTTCTTTTTCTTTTTCCGGGACGGTCCGGGACCCCCGCCGTATGGCCCCCCGGAAATTCAAATGGGAGAACGAACCATGACGACGGAAAAGATCACGGGATGGTGGGCGCTGGCCCTGGTAGCGGCACTGGCGGTCGGCTGCGGCGGTAGCGGAGGCGCAAGCGGATCGGCCACGACCGGTCCCAGCCCGGAACAGAAGGTTCCCGCCCAGCAGGCCGCTACGGCCAGCTCCGGGGTCGAGAAGACCATGGATGCGTCGAACGACGCCATCGTCGAAAGCGGCGCACCGGGCTCGACCACGGCCAAGACGGGAGTGAACGCGTCCTCCACGCCGGGGACATCGATCAACTTCCAGGCGACGGTGAACCTCACGGTCGACCTGGACGCGCTGAACGCGTCCGGACAGGACGCCTACCCGAACGCTTCGGGCAAGTTCTCGGTCGCGGCGACCGGCACGATCACCGGCGATGCCAGTGCCGGTCAGGCGACCTACTCGGTCCAGGTGAGCTGGATTACCGACGGCGTGTTCACGGATCCGGACTGCGGCGCGACGGCCACCGTGGCGGCAGGCAGCAATTGGAACTACTCGCTCGTGGTGCAGTGGGCCAAGACCGACGACCTCAACTGGTCGATCCAGGCCACGGCCGACGTCAGCGGCAGCCTCAACGCGACGGTCACCCAGAACGCGACGACCTGGACCGTGACCGGAACGGTGACGCGCCACGTGACCATTTCCTTCACTCGGACGGCGGGGAACTACTCCTTCACCTTCGGGATCAACGGCCAGCGGACCCTCGTCGTGACGAACGGGACGGTGACGCACACGGTGATCTGCACGATGACCGCCCTGGACCACATCGTGATCGAGATCGATGGGGTGGTGTTCGGACCCTACACCCTGGCCCAGATCCGCTGGTGGTTCGGCTACGACCCCAACGGGTAGAGCACAGACCCTCCGTGGTGGGCCCGCCTCTCCCTCTCGGGGGGGAGGCGGGCCTCTCCTTTCCCCTGGAAGCTCCCGGTTCGCCAAACAAATCGGGTAGACTGTCTGTCAGAAATCCCGAATCGAGGCGGAGGATCTTCCCCATGTGCACACTCGCGCTGCTTTTCCTGGCTGCAGTCCCGCTGGCCGCCGGGCCAGACGGCGACGCGGCGCCGGACTTCACTCTGGCCGATCTGTCGGGCAAGACCGTGACGCTGTCTTCCCTGAAAGGGAAGAAGGCGGTGGTCCTCGTTTTTGCGGGGATCGAGTGCCCCCGGTCGACGGCGGCGGAAGCCCGGCTTGGCGATCTTGCGAAGAAATTCGATTCCCCCGGCGTGGCCTTCTACGTGATCAATTCGAACTGGAGCGAGACCGTCGAGGCGATCACGGAGCGGGTCAAGAAGATCGGATTTCCTCTGCCGGTGCTCAAGGATCCGCAGAACAAGGTCGCCGATCTGTTCAAGATCGACGTCCAGCCTACCGCCGTGGTGCTCGACGGGGACCTGAGGATCCGCTATCGCGGACTGATCGACGACCACAAGAATGAAGAGCTGGTCAAGCACGCCTACCTGCGGGAGGCGCTGGAGGCGGTCCTGGCAGGAAGGAACCCCGAGACGACCGAGACCAAGTCGGTCGGCTGCGCGATCCAGAAGCTCGCCCCCCAGGGCGCTTCGGGGACGGTGACGTACTCCAAGGACGTGGCCCGGATCCTGAATCGGAATTGCGTGACCTGCCACCGCCAGGGACAGGTCGCACCCTTCTCATTGGAGACCTACGAGAAGGCCAAGGCCTGGTCGCAGGAAATCATGAACACGACCCGGCAGCGGTCGATGCCCCCCTGGAAGCCGGTGACGAATCATGGATTCTATTACAACGAGCGAGTCCTGTCGGACGACGATCTGGCCGTTCTCGCGCAGTGGCACCAGGGAGGAGCGCCAGAGGGAGATCCCAAGGAGACGCCGGAGCCGCCGAAGTTTCCGGACGCCTGGATGCTGGGCAAGCCCGACGCCGTGCTGAAGGCCGAGGGCGGGTATGAGCTCCCGGCCAAGGGCCGCGACGAGTACCGCTGCTATGTGATCCGGAACCCCTTCGACGAGGACAAGTGGGTCACCGGGATCGAGTATCGGCCGGGCAATCTTCGAGCGGTGCACCACATCATCGGCTACCTGGACATGAGCGGCCTGTCTGAGAAGAAGGATGCCGCCGATCCGCTCCCCGGCTATCGGTCGGACGGCTCGGGCCCAGGCATCCTGCCGTCGGGTTCGCTTGCCGGCTGGGCGCCGGGCAATCAGCCCCGGCAGCTTCCGGAAGGGACGGCCCGCCTGCTCCGGAAGGGCGAACGCCTGGTCCTGGAGACGCACTACCACAAGACGGGTCGAAAGGAAGTCGACGAAGGCGCCCAGGTCGCGCTCTATTTCGCCAAGGAGCCCGTGAAACGGCAGCTCCACGTCCACATGATCATCAACCCGCTCGTGAACATCCCCGCCGGCGCCGAGGATTACCGGTTGACGGGGCTCTGGACCGTCCCGCAGAACGTCCACGCCCTGGACGTCATGCCCCACATGCACCTGATTGGGCGGACGATGTCGGTCGTCGCCACGTTTCCCGACGGCTCGACGAAAGACCTGGTCGTCATCAAGGACTGGGACTTCAACTGGCAGGAGACGTACCAGTTCAAGGAGCCGATCGAACTTCCGCGCGGCACCAAGGTTCGCCTCGAGGCCCACTACGACAATTCGGCGAACAATCCGAACAACCCTTCGAACCCGCCGCGGACCGTCCGCTGGGGCGAGCAGACGACCGATGAGATGTGCATCGCGTTCGTGGCGTTCACCATCGACCGGCAGGACCTCACGAAGCCCAAACCGCCGGAGGACAAGTGAACGACGAGCTCCTGCCGCTCTCGTTCGATCCCGTCTCCAATGGGGAGTATCTTCCTCCGCCCAAGAGCGATCGGGACCGCGAGGCGGAGCGCCGAATCCACCGGATTGCACGGAAGAATGCCGCGCGGACCGGGGTCACGCGGCGGACCTTCCTGGCGAGTTCCTGCGGCATCGCCGCGACACTGTCGACGATCAACGAGATCTACGGCAGCGGAGGCGGACGTTACGCGATCGCACCGGAAATGCTCCTGGATCCCGCGGCGGCCGCCCAGGCCGTGGAGGGGAAGGAATTCATCTTCGACATCCAGTCGCACCACGTGATGCCCGAAGGCGACTGGCGCGAGAAGAATCCCCTGATGGCAACGGTCTTGCGCCTGATGGAGGGCGGGCGCCGAAAGCAGAAGGACAACCTCCTGGGAATCTCGCGCTACTTCTACACGAAGGAGATGTATCTCGACAGCGATACCTCGGTGGCGGTGCTGTCGGCGCTTCCGGCGCTGCCCGAGGGCCAGCCTTTGCCGAGCCAGGACGCGGCCCAGACGCGCGAGATCGTGGACCGCCTCGGAAAGTCGAAGCGGCTGCTCATCCACGGGCTCGTGACGCCAAACGTGGACCCGCTCGAGGGCCAGCTGGACGGCATGGAGAAGCTGGCGAAGGAATTCCGGATTTCTGCCTGGAAAACCTACACGCCCTGGGGTCCGAGGGGGACGGGGTGGTGGCTGAATGACGAAAAGCTGGGGCTTCCGCTGATCGAGAAAGCCCGAGAGCTCGGCATCAAGGTCATCTGCACGCATAAGGGCTTCCCGTTGCCCTTCCTTCCGGCGAAACGCCACGAGCTGCCGGTGGACGTGGGGCCTGTCGCGAAGCTCTTTCCGGACGTCTCCTTCATCATCTACCACTCGGGCTTCGATCCGAATGTGGTCGAAGGCCCCTATGATCCCGCCAGGGCCGAGCGCGGCGTGAACTGCCTGATCAAATCGCTCCAGGACAGCGGCATCAAGCCCAATTCGAACGTCTACGCCGAGCTGGGATCGACCTGGTGGGTCCTGATGCGGAAGCCGGAACAGGCCGCCCACGTCCTGGGGAAACTGCTCCTCCACGTGGGGGAGGATCGCGTGGTGTGGGGGACGGACTCGATCTGGTATGGATCTCCGCAGCCGCAGATCGAGGCTTTCCGGGCGTTTGAGATTTCAGAGGAGCTTCGCGAGAAGCATGGCTACGCTGCGTTGACGAAAGAGCTCAAGGCGAAGATCTTCGGCCTCAGCGCCGCGGTGCCCTATCGCCTCGACCCGAAGGAACTGCGCCAGGACCTTCCCCGGGACGAGGTCGAGAAGCTGAAGCAGGCCTACCTGGAGAATCCGCAGCGGACCTATGCCACCTACGGCCCGCGGACCCGGCGGGAGTTCCTCCGGCTACTGGCGTCCCACGAAGGCTGTCCGGCCTAGAGGCCTTCCCGCGTTCTGATGGGGCCGGCGTGCGCTCGGCGCCGAGGGCGGACGAGCAGGGTGCGACCCTCTGGGCCTTCGGCTTTTCGTCGAGGAGAGGAGCGTCCGGAGCGGTCGCGTCATTGGCTGGAAGCGCCCGCAGGACCGGAAATCAATTGTTCTTCGCGCCTTCCTTGACCCAGGTCGAGATCGTCGAGATCTGGGCCTTGGTCAGCGGGGCGGCCTTCTTGGGCATCTCGGGCTTGTCTCCCGAAATCGACGTGACAAGCGGGCTCTTGCCCGGATCCCCTTCCACGACCGCTGGGCCGTCGGAGCCGCCTTTCTTGAGGCCGGCATAGGTCGACAGGTCAAGCTTTCCCTTGGCTCCGCCGCCGGTGTGGCATTTGCCGCAGCTCGTCTTGAGGATCGGGAGGACTTCCTTCGAGAAGCTCACCGCGCGGAGCGGTTGATCCTGCGCGCGCGCGGGAAGACCGAAGAGGAGGCCCGCGAGGAGCATGGCGGACAGGAATCCGGCGTTTCGGATCATGGAGATCCCCCCAAAATCATAAATCTCTAACGACGGCGGATCCGGAAACTCTCCCCAATTCCGCGCGGGATGGAACGTACATTGAATGACGTAAGAGCGGGGTCTGGACGGAGAGGAATCAATGAAACACCTAGGTTTCGGGCTGTTTCTGGCGGGCCTCGTTTCGTGCGGTTCCGGAGCCCCAAGTGCCGCGCCTCCGGCGGAGCCCGGCTTTGTCGTCCTGTTCAACGGCAAGGATTTGACGAACTGGAAGGTCCCCGACGGGGACAACGGGCACTGGAAGGTGGTCGACGGAGTGATCGATTACGACGCCAGGAGCGAGGCCAAGGGTGAAAAGCACCTCTTTACGGAGAAGGAGTACGGCGACTTCGTCCTCAAGATCGACTGGAGACTGAAGGAGGCGCCGTA
>DATGFI010000576.1:0-2503 GCA_035309205.1 Planctomycetota bacterium
GGAGGCAGATCCGGCTGGCCTTCCGAGAGACGCCTCATCCCTCACCTGCATGAAGGAATGACGCCTGTGCCTGTGCCAACCCCCAACTGCTTCAAGAGAATCCCTGATGAGAACCGCGATTCAACTCGCGGAGAATCTTCCTCCGGCTCTTCGGATTGCCCCTGCGAGGGCGTTACGAGCCAACAACAGCAGCGATCCTGACTGTACCCGGATCTTGTTCCATTCCTGATTCCAGTCTGGTTGGGACTCCCGGAAGGTGACTGGACACGATGTTCACCCCACCGACCCAGCCTTCACCCGGAGTCTGATCATTTGCGTCCGAGGAAGCGGGGACTATTGTGGGCAAACCTCTCACAGCCCTCCTGAGATTGATTCCCTCGGAAGTCTCATCGGGTCCGTCAGCCCGGCGAACGTTAAAGCGTAGCGTTCCATCCGCTCCCGGGATCGACGTTGGAGGATTACATCGGAGGCGATATGGCAGGCAATTCCGTCAAGAACAAGAGCAAGTATCAGGCCCTGAAGCGAAAGGGTATGTCGAAAACTCGTGCCGCGAAGATCGCCAATTCCGGGAAGGAAGGCAGCCGCATGGGCGGAGAGCATAGCCACGATTGATTTACCCCCCTCGCTGAGCTTCGAAACGCCATGAAGATGTCGGTACGTCTCCGGAAAGCGGAGCGCATTGGAGGAGGCGCTGTTCGCTGACGGCCCAAGGGGATCCTGCGACAGAGGTCAATTCCGGTCATATTTCCTCCAACCCACAACTGACACCACCTCCGGGCACTGACCCCATCCCGCTCCGGCGTGAGCCATTGGGAATCAATGTACTGTGAGAAGGCCCATTGGATCTACGCCGACGATGCCTCACTCTCCCATGAGCGCACAAATAGGCGCCTATTGACCTGCTGAGCCTTCTTCCGTCTCGACTCGCAACTTTCAAGGGCGTCCCTGCGACCTTTCTCTCTTGGAGGTCGTAAATGCCGGACATGGGACGATTGGAGAGAGCGTCATGACCGGGGTTATTCTCAAGGCGCTCCGCCGACTCGGTCTTACGGCCTTGGGCGCCGTATTCCTCGTCCTCGCCGGTTGCGGCTATCTGGGCGAAGCGAAGGACTTCGACCCCGCCGAGCTCGCGAGCGAGCCGGGGTGGATCGCCGTTTCGGGAGTCCCGGTCGAATTGCAGAAGCGGGCCGAGGACTGCGGCACGGCCGCCCTCTCCATGGTCTTTGAGTATTGGCGGATCCCCTTGGAGGGCGTGAAATCCGACGCTCTTCTCGTCCCGGGCAAAGGCACCGCGGCGCGGGATCTTCGGGACCTCGGACGCAAGAACGGCCTCGAATCCTACCTGATCCACGGGGAGTGGAGCGATCTCCGGAACGAGGTCTCGCGCGGTCATCCGGTCATCGTCGGACTTCTTAAGTTGGGCAGGTCCGGCCTGGTGACTCATTACGAAGTGGTCGTTGCCATCCATCCCGATCGCGACCTGGTGGTGACGCACGATCCCGCCTGCGGATGGAGGCAGAACTCTCGGAGCGGGTTTCAGAAGGAATGGGATCCGGCGGGATACTTGACCCTGGTCTTCTATCCCCCTCCACGACAGGCATCCTCTTCCGAGCAAGGAGACCCCGTGACCGTTCCTGAACAGTCCGAAGGGAGGCAACCATGAGTGCTCTTCTGTGGATCATCCTCCTGGCCGGGTCGATGGCGCCGGACCTGGGGCCCGCAAGCACCCCCCCGGCAACGGCGCAGGAACCTGGCAACGCCGCCGCGCCCTCCACCGAGCGCCTCGAGCTGCGGAAGGACGGCGGCCCGGGCCGCGGGGCCGACCAGCCCTATTCGATCCGCGAGATCGGCGCGAGAGACCTGGAACGCTTCTTGGGCGGAAAGCAGGTGGTCTTCGTCGAGCCGTTTGACTGGTTATTGCTGATCCTGATCGTCGTCGTGATCGTGGTCCTGGTCATCGTGCTTTAGGACATGTGCGGCGCGGCGGTGGGCGCTGCCGCGCCGCTTCCGGATCCGGGTCAAGGCTCGGCGGCGCCTTGGGATCCACCCTGGGAATCGGGTCATGCACCATCGCCCAAGGCGGGCCTCCCCCAAAGGGCGGGGCCTCAATACTCCCACGGGACCGTCCAGGGACTCTGAGTGACCGACGCATGGATCGAGCTCGGGCCTTGCTGCCCTTAAGCGGGAATCAGCGGCCCATCATCCGGAGCAGAGATGTGATTTCGCCGTCCGGGAGATTACCCTCCTCCGGTCCCGGCTTGGACCATCCGGAGAGCTTCCGGGAGGATGCCGTCCCGCGGCCCGAATTTGGGAGCGTTTCACGGCGGCCAGAGGTGGGAATGCTGCGGTGAACGGAGGGCTCAACCGCCGCTGCCAAAGTGGAGAACCAGGATGACGGTCCGCGGAGAACCATCCCTCCCGAGGATCATTCGTCCGCCTTCTCAAAATGCTCGCGGCCCTGCTGAATCAGCCGCTGTGCGACAACCGCTCCTTTGACGCCCAG
>DATGFI010000577.1:0-2553 GCA_035309205.1 Planctomycetota bacterium
ATGCCTTTCAGAGCGAGGATGCCGGGCGACTGGTAGCAGCGGACGCGCAGACCGCCAGTGGGGATCGGAAACTCTTCCTTCCGCTTCTCGCCCGGCTGCAGGCGCAGTTGAGACTGGATCTGGGGCATGTTCGCGGGCCCGCCGATACAGTAGGTCTCTCGCCGGGCCGACCGCACGGCGGGATTGACCGTAAAGCGGGCCTCGATCGACCGGGCCAAGTCGGGGCCGAACTCCAACTGGCAAGTCTCGCAGTGGGCTTTCGATTCGAGCTGCGACAGGGTCATCGTCTGTTTGACCGCGACCCGGCAGCTGGGGCAGAGCACGGACCAGTTGATGTCGAGGACGCCGGCCTTCGCGGCATGAAGGAAGAGTCTCAGGATGGACGTCCGATCTTCGCCCCAGCGGTCGGCCACGTCGAAGGGCCGCATCCGCACGACCTCGAGGTCCGGCGCCCCGAGGAGATGCTCCCGGAGCCGGGGAACCGCCATCATGTCCCCGCACTCCTTCAGGCGCGCGTCGAGGACGTCTGGGTGAAGGTCGGCCGCGCTCGGCAGCGCGGGAGCCGGCTCATTCTGGATGAGATGTCGTTCGAAAGCCCTGGCGAGCTCGATGAGGTCGTGGGTGGCTTTCTTCCCCACGATCTTCTTCGCGACCAGACTGCCCAGAAGGTTGCGCGGGACAATGTCGGCGAACACCTCCAGGTCCGTCGCCTCGCCGGACGCCGAGCAGCGGATGCCGACCACCACCTTCTCCAGCGGTCCGGAGGAGAAGCGACGCTCGACCCGGTAGTACCGGCCGCGGACCCACTCGAAGGGCAGCTCGTCGTAGGCGAGCTTCATTCCCAGGAAGGTCGTCTCCGCCCGGTAGTAGCCCTTCTTCTGGGGGTCCTGGAGCGGGGCAAAGTTGATCGCGGGCAGGTCGACGGCCCGATTGACGCGCTCGGTATCGGCTAGGAATTCCCAAAGGCGCTCGAGGGAGACCTGGAGCCGGATCTTCGAGGAGACGTGGAGGGGTGCGCCCACGGGGAAATTCTACCCCCCGGGAGGGCCAGGGATGGCGATTTTGTTCCTGTGCAGGGGCTTGCACAGTCCCGCTCGGATAAAGCTTGTCAGAGGCCCCGCGGGTCTGGCACGTTGCTTGCATCTATGGAGACCGTGAGCAGCGTCCGCGCGGCCTCCCCCGCCCGATTCGGGGCCTATCTCTATACTCAGTATTTCTCCGCCTTCAACGACAACGTCCACCAGATGACCGTCTCCCTCTATCTGGCCGCGGCTTCGGGATCGCACGAGGGCGAGGCCGGCAAGTGGCAGTCCCTGGTCCAGGCGTCGTTCGTCCTCCCCTTCATCCTGTTTTCCGCCCTGGCGGGATCGCTCGCCGATCGTTACAACAAGCGCTCGGTGCTGATAACCGCCAAGTGGCTGGAAGTCGTCCCCATGTCGGTCTCGTTCCTCTCGACCTTCCTCCCGCCGCCGCTGCGCTTCTGGGGGCTGATCCTGGGCGTCTTCCTCATGGAGGTCCGCTCCGCATTCTTCAGTCCCGGCAAGTACGGGATCCTCCCGGAGATCGTCGGGCCCGACAAGCTGGTGCGCGCCAACGGCATCCTCCAGATGTTGACGATGGTGGCGATCGTGACCGGCGAGGCGATGGGCGGACTGTCCATCCGGCATTTCAGGTACGACATGCATTGGACGATCGGTCTCTGTCTTGGGATATCGATCGTCGGCTCGCTGCTCGCGTGGTGGATTCCGGCGGGTCGACCGGGAAACGCCGAGCAAAGGATCCGGGTCGACCCGATCTCGCCGATTTTGGCCACGCTTCAGGAGATGCGGCAGCAGCGCGTGCTCCTCATCACGACGTTGATGCTTTCGGGCTTCTGGCTCGTCTCGGCGATCTTCCGGATGAACATCCCGCTCTTCGGGAAGAACTCGATCGGCATCGGCCCCGACCAGACGAGCTATCTCTGGGCCGTCATTTCGATCGGGATCGGCGCCGGGGCCGCGCTCGTCAGCCTGATCAAGGGCGCTGACGAGTCGATGGGAGTGGTGCTGCCGGGCGCGCTCGGCATCGCTGCGGCATCGATGGCGACGTCGGTCTTCGGCCGCGACTTCTGGTCGTCCGCGATCCTCCTGGGCGGCCTGGGAGTGTTCGCGGGTTTTTATCTCGTCCCCCAAACGGCGCTCTTCCAGGAGCGCAGTCCCGAAGCCCGGCGCGGCGCCTATCTCGGCGTTCAGAACTTCGCCAACAACGTCTTCATGCTGATCGCGGCGGGAATCTACTTCATCCTGACGGGGCCGGTGGCCTGCTCGTCGCGGTCGATTTTCCTGATCGCCGGGGTGGCTTTCGTCGTGCTTGGCGTGGTCCAGGCGAAGCTCATTCCCGAACTCCTCCTGGGCGGCCTGCGGACGCTTCTGACGCGGAAGGGAGCGCAGGCCGGATGACGGTGCGCGCGTTCCGCTTCATGCTCTACATCTGGATGAGGATCTTCCACGGCCTGCAGTTCAGCGGCACGGAGAATATCCCGAAGACCGGGCCAGTGATCATCGCGGGAAACCA
>DATGFI010000578.1:0-2850 GCA_035309205.1 Planctomycetota bacterium
ACGAACCACGAGAAACCGGCGTCAATAGCATTCCTCTCAAGAACGCACACTGCGCCATCGGATTCCCGCCGACGGGGGCGACGGCGGGTTCGGCCGCAGGGAAACCCTCTCGCTCCAGGAGAGGCCTCGACGGCTGGCACGACCGCCCAAGCGGAACTTCCTTCCATCTCGAGAAGGCGAATGCCGATAGAGATCTTTTGGGAAGGCTGCGAGGGTTTACCTCGGGTTGACTCGCAACTGATCCTTGGGGACCGTCGGATCTCCCGTCTGGGACGACGGGATGCCGACGGCATTGGCGGTGGGCAGTATGGGCTATTGGTTTGTGCTGGGACTGGGGCTTGCCGATCTCGGCTTTTCGGCGGATAGCCTGCCGGATGCCCGGGGATTGGGGTTCGAGCGGGGAGGACCTTCAGTCGAGCGGCAGATGCTCGCCGGAGAAGTCAACCCTACGCCGGGGTCGAGTCCGATGGGTGCTGACTCGTCCTTCTGGGAGGTCCCCTGGCGGCCCCCGCCGCTTCTCAGCGATGAATCCAGTGGAACCCCGGGCGCCCAAAGAAGCACGTTCAGCGTCCTGAAATCCGGGGAAGGGGTTGAGGAAAAGGGTGAACGGGTCTGGCTCCGCGACCCCTCGAAGGGGGAGCTCTTCCACTGTCGCCAAGCGGCTGTTCAACCCGGGCCGGTGAGCCGCTTTCTTCTGAGCCCTTGGGATCGCCTCGTCGTCGTTGACTCGACTCAGGTCTTCTGGGAGGAAGGCATCTCGAGCGTCTCCTTCTTGACGGAGCTGGAAAGATGGTTGGAACCCATCGGGATGCCAAACGGAACCAGCGTCTCCGTCGGCGTCTGCCTCGACATGCTGGGCTTTGAAGAATACGAAGGGAACCGCGTCTCCCCCTTAGACGGCCGTCACGGTACTCCCGGAATCCGTAATCTGTCCACCGGGTTGGGAGTCACCCTTAGGTTCTAATCGAAAGCAGGAGCCTGCTGGAGATGTTCCAAGACCGCTTCCAACCTGACGACGGCTTTGGAACGGGGACGAGCATCACGGCAGATCTCAAGAGGCTCGCCATGACGGGAACGTCCCGGTCTCCTCCTGCTTGAAGGGAGCGCGAACTGCACCAGCCCAGGAGAATCGCCCATCGACGATCCCTGGGCCAGAAGGGGGAGTGTTCAGGGCAGTTTTCGGAACTCCATCGACTTGATCCGGAAGGATCCACCAGCCGCATTGAACTGGATCATTCCGGGCCGGGGCTTGCCGATCTTGAGCAGCGGCAGGGCTTTCCCGTCGAGGGTTGCGGATGCCGTGTCGTCCCGGCTCGAGAGGAGGAGTTCGTGTTCTCCCTCTCCGAGAGTGGCGAGGGTCGGACCCTCCAAGACGAAGTGGTAATGCGCGTTCCCCTCCAGGCGAAATCGGAACGAGACCTTCGTGACGCCCTTGAGCTCGAAGCGGACACGGATCTCTCCATCCCCGAAGTTCTCACGAGTGATTGCGGCATTGTCGACCGCGTTATCATGAATCAGATAGCCGTCCTCCACCCGCCATGCGGTCTGGACTCCGGAAGGGAACGCATCCAGGGTCCGGCCGTCGAAGATGGGGTGCCAGGGAGGTTCTAACGCGGCTGTCAGTTCAGCGGCAGGCTCGACCAGCCCCCAGCGGGCCACCTCGGCTTTGGCCGCCGCCACCTCGTCCTGCGCGCCACGGTCGCGGGCGGCGACGGCCTTCGCCTTGAGCTCCGCGAGCAGGCGGGCAGCCGTCTCCCGAACTTCGCGCTCGAGGTTCTCCGAAGCCGCGGTCCATTCCGGCGTGGCGCGACGTTCCCGCTCGCGGGAAAGGGTGTCGAGCGCAGCCTTGAAGTCCTTCCGGTCCTTGAGTTTCCGGACCTCCCGTTCGAACTGGGCGAGATCCTCGCCCGCCGCTTCTGTGGCGCGGATCAAAGTCCGGTCAAGCTCACGCTTGGCGTCGGCTTCGTAGCCGGTCCGTTCGGCCTCCGCCAAAGCCGTTCTCCATTGCTGGGTTTGTCCCTCTAGGTCCTTCGGGTGGGCCTGAGCGAATTCCCGTGCCTTTCGAAGGGCCTCCTTGGCCGACTCGGACCGGCGCTTCTCTTCCGGGCTGGGGCCGGGATCGGGAGGCGGCTCGGCAGATGGAGCCCGCCTCCTGGCACCGCTTTCGGGAGGGCTGATGGAGGCGGTTCCTCCCGAGAAGCCCACGATCCAAAGGACCAGGACCACCGCGACCAAAGCGCCAATCCCCAGAATGAGGGGCATGGAATTCCGTGCAGGGGCACCCGCTTGGAGGCGGGGGTTGCTGACTGGACGGGACAACACTGGAATCCTGCTCGTCGTCGATTCCCGAACTTGTCCGCTCTTCGCCTTGACGGAGCCGGAGCTCGTGGACTGGCGCTCCTGGGTGGCCTTGAACATCTTTCCCAGGAGCTGCTCTTTGGCTTTGGGAGGCAAGGTATCGAGAACCACGACTGCACAGGCGGAACAGCAGCTGTTGTTCTCGAGCTGGAAGGCAAGGCCCTTGGCGTAATCGGCGCCGAGAATCCGCTTCTGGCACTTAAAACAATAGACGATCTCCTGTCCCATCTCCCTAAGATTGACCTACGTCATGTCGAATAGCAACTCGGCCTGCAACGGAACGAAATCCCAGAGAAGCGCCCTGGGATCCTGATCATGATGCTGAATGGCGTCCCTGGGCGTACAGGCCGAAGGGCGAGCCTCCATCCAGAACCAGCTTGCTTCCTTCAAAGCCGCGGGGACGAGGTCCGCGGCCTGCGCTTCAGCCTGCCCGTACAGGCCGAGGACATCGCCCAGGTGCAAATTCGGGACGTTTTGGCCAAAGAACTCGAT
>DATGFI010000579.1:0-2064 GCA_035309205.1 Planctomycetota bacterium
CGATGATGACCGCGATCGTCTTCAGCAGCCCCTCACGCTTCAGCGTCTCGACCAGGTCGTAACCGGTCATCCCCGGCATGTTCAGATCACAGAACACCAGGTCGAACCCTTCCTGCCGGAGCATCTCCAGCGCCTGATCGCCTCGCGAAGCCTCGCCGAACCGGGATACCTCCACTCCGGAGAGCTTGAGTGTCTTGGCGATGATGGTCCGGACGGTCGAGGAATCGTCGACGGCGAGCACTTTGTAAGGCATCCGAGCTATCTCCTTTCCCCGTGGATCATCAAGTCCCCCGCTTCTGCAAACGTGTCGATCGTTCGCGAAAGGATGCGCTCCAGGGACCTCCGCGAAAGGTTCCAACGCACCGCAACGGTCGGGCTGATTCGATGACGGATGCCGTCGCGACCCGCCCCCACACCGACCGAAAGGCAAATGGCGTCCGCAAGATGGATGAGATCGGGGATCAGAAACGAGCAGTCCAGGGGATCATGGTGGGAACGCACTGCGGTGACCAGCCAGGGAGGCATGTTCCAGTGCTCCAGGAGAAGCGCGCCCGCCTCGGCATGATCCATGCCGGCGGCCCGGAGTTCCGCCCTGTCGCCGGTCGTCTCCGCCTCCGCCAGCGGCTCGGCCTCCAGCGCGCTCCCGAGGATCAGCTTCCCGACGTCGTGCAGGAATGCGGCCGTGAAGGCCTCCTCGCACGGCCGGAGCCCGTTCTCGAGCAGGATTTCGCGGGTGGCGATGGCCACGGCGAGAGAGTGATCCCAGAGCTCTCCTTCCGCAAGACCGTAGCCCGGCACGGGTTCGCGGAGGACCGGCTGCGCCGCGGCAACCGCGACGAGCTGGTAGAAGCGCCTCAGGCCCAGCTGGCCCAAGGCTTCCGTGAGGTTCTCCGGCGACGCAATGCTGCCCCACACGGAAGAGCCGGCCAGCCGCAGGACCTGGGGCGTCCACGTGGGATCGGATTCCATCGCTCGGATGATCTTGGCAATCTCGACGTGGGGCTGATCCAGAAGCCGGAGCGTCCGAGCCGCTGCGGCCGGAAGCGGCGGCATCGAGAACTCCCGCGGGAGGAACGGAATTCGCTTGCTCATAGCTCGACCTGATCCGTGCCGGACCGAAGGATGACCCTTCCCGTGGCGACGGAGACGTACATCGTCCGAGCCTTTGTTCCGCCGACGTCTTCGGCGGCAATGAGGATTTCATTCTTCCAGAGCACCTTCCGGAGCGTGGCATAATTCCGTTCGCCGATGCGGAACATGCCACGGTCGTCGAACACGTTGGCGCCCCCAACCACTTTGGCGATCAGCGAGCGTCTCGAGGACCCCATCGCGCTTATCCGATCCAGGAGAGTCTGAACTCCGGCGTCCACGAACATGGCCGGGGTTCGGCGCGCTTTTTCCGGGTCGATCGACGCCTGGGGGAGCATGCAGTGGATCAGCCCGGCAGCCCCGATCACGGGGTCGTAGAGGCTCAGGGCGACGCAGGAACCGAGCGAGTAGGTCGCCAGAACCTCGCCCTTCACCTGGGAGATCCTCATCTCGGAAATCCCGACCGTCCGGAGGCCTTCGCGCCCGACGTGTGTTCGAATGGCCATCATGATTTCACGTAAACCGAGGCTTGTACGGTCTTCAGGCCCGCCGTCAGGCCGGACAGGCTTTCCGAGTGTCCCACGAAGAGGTAGCCTCCGGGCCGAAGCAGCTTAAGGATCTGAGCGAGGAGGCGGCGGCGTACCTCCGCATCGAAGTAGATCATCACGTTCCGGCAGAACACGGCATCGAACGGTCCGGACATCGGGAACGGAGTCCCTGCAAGATTGAGGCGGGCGAAGGTGACCGCTGTCCGAAGGTCCCGCCCCACGCGGAGCATCGACGGGTGGCGATCGTCCTTCTCGAAGTACCTGGCCCGGAAGTCCCGGGGGATGGAGGCCACCTTGTCGGCGCCGTAGAGGCCGGCGCGGGCCCGCGCCAGGGCGCGTGTCGACAGGTCGGTCGCCAGGATCTTGAGGTCGAGCGGGCGCCCTTCCCATGCCTCCAGGAGGGTAACCGCCATCGAGTATGCCTCCT
>DATGFI010000580.1:0-2475 GCA_035309205.1 Planctomycetota bacterium
CGCCGGGTTCCCGGGAAACGAGGCTGGTTTGACTCCCGTCGCCGGCGGACATGAACACGTTGTTGCGCGTGATTGCGTCGGCGGTCAGATCCAGCGCGTTCGTGTCGTAAACGACCCATTGTCCGTCCGATGAAATCTGAGGATGGGCGCAGGTCCCGTTGCAACCGGAATTGGCGACACTTCTGGACCGGGACACAAGCTTGATTGTTCCGGAGTTCAGGTCGGCCACGTAAATCTGGATCGTGTTCGCGGGGATGGAGGTTGCGGTGTAGGCGACCATGTTGGTATCCCCCGTGGCGAAGGCCAGGTACCGCCCGTCCTGGGACAGGGACAAATCGGTCACGTCGGCGCTGGGCCAGAAGGTCAGGCTGCCCCCTCCCTGCAGGATCCGGCGAAGGGTCAGGGTCGAGGCCTGGTAGACGAAGACGTTGGTCGTCGCATGAACCGCGGCCGGGTAAAGCGGCGTGCCGGTGCCCAGGTCCGGCACGCGGACGACATCCGCCACCGAGAGGAACGCGACGGTCTGCCCGTCCCCGGATATCGCCGGGGCGCTGCACGTTCCCCGGACCGGTCCCGCAAGCGGCGGCGGAACCGGCGGATTGATGAACGACACATTGAGGATGCTCCCGGTAACGCGATCCTTGAGGAAGATATCTTGGATGCCGTCGACGTCCTGCGGCACTAAATTTCGTGCAAGCGATTCGAAGACGACGTACCGACCGTCGTCGGAGATCGACGGCGACCCGCTGGCGCCTCCGGCTTCGCCGCCCTGGGCGTCGGTCGACACCCGGACTGTGAATTCGGACGGCTGGAGTCCTCCTCCGGCCCCGCTGTCGTTGCAGGCCAGCCATGGAGTTCCGAGGGCAAGCCCCAGGAACGCAAACCGCCGGAGCAGATCGGGGCAGAAGCCCGACCGAAGACCGGACATCGTTCTTCTCCTAGAACTCGTAGTTGAAGCCCAGGGCGACGTTCGGAGCGTCCCCGCCCACGTCCACGCCCAGGTCCACCGAGCGCATTTTCCCCAGCGCGCTGGTCCAGAGCAATCCCGCCCCAAACGTGGCGATGTTGAAGACGTGCGCCTTGGTGTCCAGGACAAGCTTGTAATTGCTGGTCATCGGGAGATCATTCTCGTTCGCCCACGGTGCGTCGAACCTCCGGTACCCGACGCGGGGATTGAGGTAAAGTCGCTCGGCAAGCGGGATCCGATACTCCCCGCCGAGCGAATAGTTGATGGCGTCATGGAAGCCCGGCTCTCCGGGGAACATCGGTTGATCGGCGGTTTTGCTCCACTGGATCCACTGGACATCCGCCGTCAGTCGAAACGGACTGCCGCGCAACAGGTAGAAAGTCATTCCGGCATTGAGCTGCTGAGGCATCTGGAAAACCGGCGCAAGAGCCGGGTCGACGGAGAAGTTCCAGTGAATGCCGCTTTGGTACGCGGCCCCCAGGTTGATCCTCAGGGAATCGTAGTCGTCATAAAGCCCCACGAGGACCCCCGCTCCTCCGCCGGGGGCCGTCTCCGAATCCGACTTCGATTCCGTCGGCGAGTTGAACCTCCAGCTCATGAACCCGATGTCGACACCGGCTCCCGCAGACACGTGGGTGAGGAATCCCGCCGTTCCCACCGGCTTGAGCCGGAAATCGATCGCGTAGGCGATTCTGAACCGGGTGAAGGACTCCTGAATGTTCTGCGTCGGCGTGAAGGATTGCTGAAGAGGATCGTCGACGAGATCGAAGGAATAGTTCAGGTTGAATGGCCGGGCGTAGCAGATGCCGATGGCCATCGGGAGGGCGGAATCGCCGACCTGGAAGACGAACCCGAGATACGAGGGGATGAAGGCGGGATCGACCAGGGAGCTCTTGGCGCTCACGGAGAAGGACGGCGAGTCGCTGCCCGAGGATCCGCGCTCATGGCGTGGGTAGCCGGTGTAAGTCTGGTAGGCGATGGAACCCTGGTCGGTCTGCGTGGAGATTCCCGCGGGGTTGAGCCAGACCGAGACCGGGTCGTCTTCGAAGGCGGTGTAGCTTCCCCCCATGGCCTTGGTCCGAGCTCCCAGCTGCTGGTCCTGCGCGTGTGCGGCGGTCGAGGCGACGAGAAGCCCGAGGACCAGTGCGGCGCACCGGTGGAGGATCCGCGGAGGTTGCCGGGTCGTCAGGACCGATTGGATGTTCGCAGTTGAGGACAACGGCTCCCTCGGGCCCGCCTCGGAGTCTATCGACGGAGTTGTCATTTCCGATCCTATGCGGATTTTCGCGCTCTTCTTTCGTAGAAATGTTCCCGGAGGACGCATTCGAACAGCCAACCGACGGCTTAGGTCCGCGGTCCGAGGCCGGCCACCGTGATCGCGGCCACCAGAAGCCAGACCTTGAATGCCGGTCTGCGGTTTCAGTCTTCTTATGTAGCCCTTCAGGTGTATGGTCAGGATTTGGGCAGATCATCCCGAGGCTTACCTGAGGACCTTCCCCTTTCCGGAG
>DATGFI010000581.1:0-2026 GCA_035309205.1 Planctomycetota bacterium
CGAGGCGCCGCCCGCGGATCTCGAGTGGATCACCGAGGTTCACTCCAAGGAGCATGTCGAGCGGATCCGACAGGCCTGCCTCTGGCTGAAGGACGGCTACACGAACCTGGAAACGTCCGACGTGTCGATTACCGGGAAGACCTTCGACGTCGCCGTGGCCGCCGTCGGAGGGCTCCTGGCGGGCGCGGATGCGATCATGGAGGGGAAGGTCCGGAACGCCTTCTGCGCCGTCCGTCCCCCGGGACATCATGCGCTTCCCACCCGGCCCATGGGGTTCTGCATTTTCAACAACGTCGCGATCGCCGCACGCTACCTCCAGCGACGTTACGGCCTCAAGAAGATCCTCATCATCGACTGGGACTGCCACCACGGCAACGGGACCCAGGAGATCTTCTACGACGACCCCACCGTGTTCTACTTCAGCACGCACCAGTCGCCGTTCTATCCCCGCACGGGGGACGCGGGGGAAACGGGCGGTCCCGACGCGCCGCACACCAAGCTGAACGTCCCCCTCAAGAAGGGGAGCGGAAACGACCAGGTCCTCGCCGCGTACAAGGAGCAGCTCGGGCCGGCAGCGCGCGCCTTCAAGCCCGACTTCATCCTGATCTCGGCCGGGTTCGACGCCGCCAAGGGCGACTCGCTCGGAGGTCTCCTGGTGTCGCCGGAGGGCTTCACGGAAATGACCCGCTTCGTCAAGGCGTTGGCGGTGGAACTCTGCCAGGGCCGGCTGATGTCAACGCTCGAGGGGGGCTACTCGCTCAAGCAGCTCCCCGGCTGCGTCGAGGCGCATGTGCGCGCGTTGATGGAGTAACGAGTCCGAATGCTCTTCCACAGCGTCGACTTCCTGGTGTTCTTCGCGGTCGTGTACCCGGTCCATCTCCTCCTTCGCGGCACCCGGTACATGAACTTCTGGCTGCTGTGCTCCTCCTACTTCTTCTATGCCTGGTGGAACCCCCCGTACCTGATCCTGGTCGCCGGCACGACGCTCGTCGACTTCTATGTCGTCCGCCGGATGGAGCGGAGTTCCCGGAAGAAAGCCTGGCTCTCGCTGAGCCTGCTCAGCAATCTGGGGGCCCTGGGCTTCTTCAAGTACGTCCGATTCGCGACACAGAACCTGAACGGGCTCCTGTCGCTGGCGGGGTCCGAGCACTTCCTTCCCGTGCTGGATCCCGTCCTCCCCCTGGGCATCTCCTTCTTCACCTTCCAGTCCATCAGCTACGCCGTCGACGTCTATCGGGGCGACTTCCCCGCCGAGCAGAACCTGGTCCGCTATGCGACCTACGTGTCCCTCTTCCCGCAGATGATCTCCGGTCCGATCTGCCGCGCCGGATCGCTCCTCCCTCAGCTGCGGACGACGCCCCCGGTCACGCTCGGGCATTTCACCTCGGGCGCATCGCTCTTCCTGGCCGGATTCTTCAAGAAGGTGGCCATCGCGGACTGGCTGGGCATGTACGTGGACCGGGTCTACGGCGCGCCGGAGAATTTCCAGTCCCCCGCGCTCCTCCTGGGGACCTTCGCCTTCGCCTGGCAGATCTACTTCGATTTCAGCGGCTACACCGACATGGCCCGCGGGATCGCCCGCACGATGGGATTCCATCTCTCGCAGAACTTCAACGCCCCCTACACCGCCTCGGACCTGGGCGAATTCTGGGGGCGCTGGAACATCACGGTTTCCAGCTGGTTCCGCGACTACGTCTACATCCCGCTGGGAGGGAACCGGGAGGGACGGCTCAAGACCGTCCGCAACGTACTTCTGACCATGGTGACCTCCGGCGTCTGGCACGGGGCGTCCTGGTCCTTCGTCCTGTGGGGGCTGATGCACGGCATCGGCCGCGTCGCCACGCGCGAGCTGGGCTTCCTGTCCTCCCTGATCCGACGCATGCCGCGCGCCGTCCAGCAGGCCGGGGTCTTCCTCTTCGTCACGTTCGCCTGGATCTTCTTCCGCGCCCGAACCGTCGGAGACGGCTGTCTCATCGTGCTGCGGATCCTGACGTCCGGCGTGGCGGATCCGCGTTTCCCGATCCTG
>DATGFI010000582.1:0-2267 GCA_035309205.1 Planctomycetota bacterium
CAGGGGGGTAACCCGGTGCTGGGGATCGATTCCGACGACGAACGGCTTTATACCATTATCGATGTGCTGGATGAGTTGAGTAAGGAGACGGGGAAGACCATTGCGCAAATCTCGCTTAACTGGTTGTTACAACGGCCCACCGTCGCGAATATCATTATCGGTGCGCGGAACGAGGAGCAGTTGAAGCAGAACCTGGGGGCGATTGGCTGGAACCTCACCCTCGACCAGGTGAAGCGGCTGGATAAGGTGAGCGAGGTGTTGCCCGCCTATCCGTACTGGCATCAGCGGCAGTTCCCGCAGCTGAATCCCGTTCCAGTGGCGCCAAAACCGAATCTCTGAAGTCCCTCCGGGACTCGGACTTGAAGGCTTCTGCAGGCGCTGCCTTCGACGGGGAGGAGCGCCGCGCGGTCGCGATCCGGCGCCCTGTCCGGCGGACGTTTTCGCGCTCTTTGCCGATGGGCCCGGCGTTGGGCGGATCGACCGATCGCATCCGTGGGGAGGGGGCAGGCTCCTCCGATGGACTCATCGGGAGCGGCCCGGGCGAGGATCACGAGCGACGTTCCGTCTGCAGGGTCGAGGGTCTCCACGAAGATCCCGTGGTCGTCCTCGAGTGAGGACTTGTCGTCGGCGGCTCTTTCCGGGTCGGGACGCGCCCCCTAGACCAGCTCTCGGAGTTCCCGGTCGGCCTGTTCCCGTTCCTCGATCCTCTCGGATCTCAAGGCTCTCGATCCACCTCTGGAGTTGCCGGGATGTGTCCTCTTGCGCGCCGAGCAGGGCCCAAGCGAAGCGCAGGAGCGTGGTGAGCATGAGTCCCCCGTTGTTTGAGTCGTCTCCAACGAGCGGCACTGGAAAGGGTGGAGGCGGAGACCTGCGAGCCGGAACGCGGAGCTTTCGAAGATCGGACCAGTCCCGGCGTTAGATCTCCGTCCGCCGTGTTTAGGGGAAGGTGAGGCCGCGGAGCCCTCCGGATCGCTCGGGACTTTCCGGGAACTGCCTGGCTCGGGAGAGAAGGTGGCCCAGCCAATAACGTTCCAAGCTTTCAAGGTTCTGATCATTCACGGATCCGCAATCTTCTGGGCGCCCTGAAAAGCCGGGTGCGGACGCGCTGTTATTAGAGGGAGCTCATGGTGCTCGTTCCCTTGGCGGTCCTGGTAGCGGGTCTCCTCCAAGCCCCTCAGGAAGAAAGCCTGGAGTGGCGGGTCGAGCGCTATCTGGCGGGCGACGAGACCCAGATCCGGTTTCTCCGCGCCGCAGGCCCCTCCGCCATGCGCGTCCTCGGATCCCACCGCCCGAATCCCAAAGCGACGAGTCTCATGCGGGAGATCCGGCGTACGGCAGCCACTGCGGAGGACCAGGAGATCGAAAAGCAGCTCTCCCGGCTGCGGCCGACGTCGGAGCTCGATCGCCTGAGCTTTCTGAATGCCGTGGTCGCGGTGCTGGGCAAGGAGATCCCCTGGAGCCTGGAGCTCCTGGAGCTTGAAGGGATCGGCACTCGTCCGGTGGCCTGGACGAAGCAGTCATCGGGGCTCGACATCTTGGAGGATCTATGCGGACAAGCAAAGGTCGACTTCGCATTCCGAGGTGGAATGGTCAAGATCGCCGCCAGCGACCGGCTTTGGCCCGCCCCGGCGCCGCGAACGCGGCTCCTCTCGGAGGAGGAGACCGCTCGAGCGATCGCGCTCATTTCACTCCTGGGTTCGGAGTCCCCGGTCAAAAGGGACGAGGCGACGCTCGAACTCCGAAAGTACGGTCCTCCTCTTCTGCCGTTGCTCGAGGCGAGCGCCGCCGGCTCGGACCTGGAGCTTTCCAGCCGTTGCCAGGAATTGGCGGCGGGACTCCGGGCGTCCGCTCCGCCGGCGCCCCAGAAGATCTGTGTCGCCAGCAGAAGCAAAAGCGCCAGGTGCTGGAGGCCGGATTCAGGAACGACTTTCACCTCCTTTAGCTGGCCGGCCATGACGTTCTACCGGAGCGGCTCGAAGGGAGCCCCGATCGAGGGGCTGACGCTGACGGCGGACCACGGAGAAATGGAAACGAAGACGGCCGGGGGCGGCATCAAAGTCCGGCTGAGCGGCAACGTCCGGGCGCTCGGCGAGGACGGCGCCGAAATCCGGGCCGACGAAGCCCTGATCGATGTGCTGGAGGAAACGCTCGTCCTGAACGGCAAGATTGCGGTTCTCGAGAAGTAGGTCGCCCGCTCCCGCGGTTCGTCCTCGATCCCCCTGGAGCTGCTCTCGTAGGAAACGCCTACCGACCGGCCCCGCCCGGCA
>DATGFI010000583.1:0-2489 GCA_035309205.1 Planctomycetota bacterium
CGGGTACCCGGGAGGCCTCCCGAGCTCAATTCCACCCGATTCGCCGGCTGTCAGTCCTCTTCTGGCGGCACCTCGCACTCAGGACGGAAAATCGGCTTCTCTGCCGCGAAAAGCCGGCCGATATCTTCCCGCTGGGTCGGCATGGGGATTTTTACCTGCTCCTCCTGATCCTGAATGGCGCTTCCCCCGATTGCGAGGCTGACGACGTTTTCTCAGTCTAGGTCTCCCCTGGCCACGGGTCAAGCCGGCGAATGACGCTCATCGCCGGACCCCTTTCTCTTCCCCCTTCGTCACCTCCCCCTTGCTCAGAGGGAAAGGGAGGTGTTAGGGAGGAACGCAGGCCGCGGCGCGCGCGAGCAGGAGATCGCGCTCGCGGATATTCTTTGCCAGGGATGCCGCCCGCTTGAACTCGGCACGGGCCTCGTCCAGCCTGCCCAGCTTCCTGAGGAAGTCTGCTCTTACACTCGGGAGGAGGTGATAGTCCTGGAGGGACGGCTCCTCGACGAGCCGATCGACCAGCTCCAGCCCCGCCGCCGGGCCCGATGCCATCGAGACGGCCACTGCGCGATTGAGCTCGACCACCGGCGACGGGAGCCGCTCGGCGAGCTCGTCATAGAGCGCCACGATCCGTACCCAGTCCGTCTCCGCCGCACTGACCGCCCGGGCGTGGCAGGCCGCGATCGATGCCTGGAGCATATAGGCACCGCGGCCGCCCAGCTGGCCCGCCCGGTCCAGCGCCGCCAGGCCGCGACGGATGAGGAGCTGATCCCACCGCGAGCGGTTCTGGTCGAGCAGCAGAATCGGTTCGCCGTCAGGACCGACTCTCGCCGCCAGCCGCGAGGCCTGGATCTCCATCAGGGCTAGCAGTCCGTGCACTTCGGGTTCCCCGGGCGTCAGTTCCGCCAGGATTCGCCCCAGCCTCAGCGCATCCTCGCAGAGCGCCGGCCGGACCCAGTCGTCGCCGGCCGTTGCGGCATAGCCTTCGTTGAAGATCAGATACAGCACCTCGAGCACCGAGGAAAGGCGCGACTGGAGCTCTGCTCCGCGCGGGACGTCGAAAGGGACCCGCTCTTCGGCGAGCGTCTTCTTGGCCCGGACGATGCGCTGGGCGACGGTCTGCTCGGCAACCAGGAACGCTCGGGCGATCTCGTCGGTCGTCAGGCAGCCCAGCAGGCGCAGCGTCAGCGCTGCTCGCGACTCCGGGGGGAGGAGGGGGTGGCAGCTCATGAAGATCAGCCGCAGCATGTTGTCGCCGATCTCGCCCTCTTCGAGTTCTTTAGGCTCCGGCGCGGCGTCCTCAAGACGGATCCCAAGCTCTTGATGTTTTCGGTCCAGGACCTTCTGCCGCCGCAGGTGGTCGATCGCGCGGCGCTTGGCGATCGCCATCAGCCAGGCGCCCGGATTCTCCGGTATGCCCGACACCGGCCAGCGTTCCAGGGCGGCGACCAAGGCGTCCTGCGCCAAGTCCTCGGCCAGGCCGACGTCTCGGACCATCCGCGCAAGACCTGCGATCAGACCGGCCGATTCGATGCGCCAGACCGCGTCGATCGCAAGCCGGGTGTCGGGGGCCCTCATGGCCCCCGATCACACCATCTTCGCGCAGCCCGCGCAAGGCGCCGCTACTTCCTGGGCGCGTTCTGCATCTCTTTGAAGCCGTCCATCGACTTCTGCGCCTCGGGAGGGAAGTCGTTGAACTCCTGCACCTGGCGGACTTCGATGATCTCGTTTTCGCTCATCGGAGCCCGACTCGCCCACTCGATGGCTTCGGCCTTCGACTTCACCTGGATCATCCAGTAGCCGCCGAGGACTTCCTTCGCCTCGGTAAAGGGGCCGTCAGTCACCTTGGGCTTGCCCCCCGGGAACGAGACCCGCGCGCCCATCGACGGCGGATGGAGTCCGTCCAGCGCGAGAAGGACGCCCGCCTTCTGCAGGGACTCGTTGTATTTCATCATCTTCTCGATCAGTTTAGGGTCGGGCAACGTTCCGGCCTTCGCCTGTTCGTAGCCCTTCGGGATCACCAGCATCATGAAGCGCATGCGATTCTCCTTTTGGTTAGGACGGTCCGATTACCCCCTCTTGTTCGCCTCGGTGCGCCGCATCTGGCGCTTCTCCTGCTCGCGCAGTTCGGGGGTCAGTTCCGCGCCAAAATCCTCCAGCTCGAAGATCTGCCGGAGCTCGACCTCCGTTCCGCCGTCAAAGGGTGCGCGCTTGAGCCAGTCGACGGCTTCCTGCCTGGAGCCGACCTTCCAGATCCAGTACCCCGCGATCAGCTCCTTGGACTCGGCGAAGGGACCATCGATCACGGTCCGCTTGGAGCCTTCGAACTTGACCCGCGCGCCCTTGGAGCTCGGGTGCAGGCCATCGGCGCCTAGCATGACGCCCGCCTTTACGAGCTCCTCATTGTACTTCCCCATCGCGGTCAGGATCTCCCGGCTGGGCATGATGCCAGCCTCGGAATTCTTGTCTGCCTTCACGAGCACCATGAATCG
>DATGFI010000584.1:0-4322 GCA_035309205.1 Planctomycetota bacterium
TCGTTCGGCGTCGAATGTCGTTAGAAGAGCCGGAGGATCTGCCCCCCCCCGAGGGAAGCCCCTGCGGGCCCGGAAACGAGCCGCGCATCGTCCTTCCGGCCAGACCTAGGCCGGCCGGGATAAAAGGCTCTTTTTCTTTCCAAGGTTCCGTGGAGACATTTTCATGCCTTTCCCAACTCTCGGCGCACTGCTGATCCCTTTCCTCGTCCTCCTTCCGCAGGAGTTCCAGGACCGCTCTGACCTGCTCGATCTGGTTCGACGGCTGGGCTCCGAAAGCGCTCAGGAACGAGACCTGGCTCGCAGAAAGCTCAAGGAAGCCGGCCGCGCGGCCGCTCCGGCGCTCGAAGCCGCAATCCAAGACTCCGATCCGGAGGTGGCCTCCCGGGCCCGGGAGCTGCTCCGAGTTCTCGAGCTCTCCGAGAAGTTGTCGCCCTCCCTGAGGGCCGCGCTTCCGGGTGTGGAAGACCGGCTGGCCTCGGGAAGCGATTCATCCTGGACCCGGGAGTTCCTGGAGGCCCTGGAGCGGGATCCTAAGACCGGAGCAAAACTTCACCCCAGCCTCAAAAGGGCAGACCTGGAGGTCCTGGTCGTACCGGCCTTTCGGGGAGCCGAGAATCCCCAGGATTTCATCAATCTCTGCTCGAGGCTCGGCTACCAGCCCTGGCCGACGGTGGTCCCGGCGCTCGTCGAGCGACTAGGAGACTCTAGAGTGGCCAAGTTTGCCGTCATGGGCCTTCCCTTTACCCCCTATCCTTCGACCGTGGAGGCTCTCCTTCCGGTTCTGAAGGATGGCCCACCCGAAGCGCGCGCGCGTGCGGCGGAAGTGCTCGGAGCTCTGCACCTGCCGGAATCCGGGCCGCCCCTCGTTCAGCTTCTCGAGGATCCGGACCCGAACGTGAAGCGAGAGGCCATCATCAATCTGGGAACCCTGCGGTACCGGCCGGCCGGCGAGGCCCTGCGTCGATTTCTGGGGCAACCCGCCTTCGAGCTCGACGCTATCGATGCCCTGGGAAGGATCGCCTATAAGGAAGCGATCGGGGATATCTCACCTTTCCTCGGGCGTTCGATGATCCATCGCACTCGCGCGGTCAGGGCACTGGGAGCCCTAGGGTGCAGGGAGGCCGCGCCCGAGATTGAAAAGCTGCTCATCAAGGAGCCCGATCGGGAAGAACAATTCCAGGTGGCCGCCGCCGTCGGAGCCCTTGGACAGCTGGGATACACGGAGGCGCTGCCCAAGGTGCGCCAGTACGTCCAGGACCTCTACAACATCCAGCTCCGAATGAGTGCGATCCTGGCCCTGGGCGCCTTGGGGGACCGCGCCTCGGCGCGCTTGCTGGTCTCCGTTCTCGACGACCAAGACCCTAGGGTGAGTCTAAGTGCCCGATCCGTTCTCTGGAAGCTGCAAGCGACGGAGGTCGTCCCGGAAATAATCGCGCATCTGAAAGTCCAACCGGCGGAGGCGTATAGGGGGGAGGCGGCGGCGACGCTGGGGGACTTGGGAGCGCGGGAATCGATCCCGGCCGTCCTTCCGCTCCTCCAGACCAAGTTCCCTTGGAAACGGGCGGCGGTCGCCGAAATCCTGACCGAACTGGGATCGGAGGACGGGATCGACATCCTTTTCGAAGAGCCAGGGGGCCTTCACCGTCGTATTAGCCTGAACGCCCTTCGGAGGCCGGAGCTCTTCAGGCGCTTAGTTCGGGAGCAACTCCGGGTGGAGCCCGAAGGTCGTCCGCTTGAGCTTGCTCGCGCTGTGGCCGGCCAGTTGGGGCGGAGCCTCGTCTTTTCGAAGAAGGTCTTGGAGGAGAATATTCCGGAGTCGCCGCTCCCCTACCTGCAGGTCGACGGGAATCTGCCGCCGTGGCGGCTACTGGACATCCTGATCTATGCAGCGGGGATCCTGGGAGGCGAGTTCATTCTGGAAGATGAGGAACTGCGGCTGGTAAGTGCGGCGGAGGGCCTGGCCTTCTGGAAGGCCTGGCGGGCGGACCAAAAAAAGCATTGATCCGTGGGCCGCCGTACGACGCACCGCGTGGGTCAAGAGGCGGATTCCGAAGCATCCCTGTTTTAAGGTCCTATCCAATACTTGGATTGTGCGGTACCTTTCGAAAGGCTTGGGGTGCTGCCTCGCTCAGGAGCGCGAAGGGGCCTCCCTCCATCTTCGTGGAGGAAGGCAACCCCGCCAAGAAGGACCAGAAGATGGCTAGCGGTGGCCCTGGTGGGATCCCGAGCCATGGAACCCTCCGGCCCCGCCTCCGTGCCAGCCGCCATGGGAGGCCGAGGGCTGGCCATAACGAGTAGGCCGGCCGTAGGGAATCGGCCGGGAGTAGAAGTTGGTCCGGCCGTAGAATTCAGGCCGACAGTAATTGCCCCGGGCATATCCATAAAAGCCCCGGCCATATCCATAGTCGCAGTATCCACCGATCGGGGCGTAGCAGGGATACGGGGCGCAAGCCGAAACGGCAATCGGCTCAGGTTCGACGCAGCATGCGCCCAACGTAGAGGCAAAGGCGAGGGCCAGGAATCTCATTGTCCATTTCATAAACCCTCCATCCGCAATCGACTGGGTCATTCGTTCTTCTCTTCTACCTGTTTAGTCGCTGCAGGAAGTGGTTCCTTTGAATGCACATTGTAATTGGACGGGCGCTCTCAGCAGTTCCTCACCGTCGACCGGAAGAAGCCTGGAGCCCCTCCCAGAAGAAACCCGTCATGCCGGCGACGGCCTGGACGTGGGGAAGACCCGACCCTAAGCGTGGAACTGCGCTCTCCCCGTTCTCCCGCTCCCAGATAACGTTCCCTAGGTGGCCTGGACGGCGTCCTCGGTCGTATCGGCGCGGGCGCGATCAACCACCGACGGACACCGGGAGGGGGAGAAGATCCGATTCCGGAAAAGGGAGTCCCGAGGACAGCGACTATACTGTCGGAGGATCTGCAAACCCAGGGAAGAGATCGATCGCTCTATCAGTACAGGAGCGCGGCGATTCGCCTTGCTCGCGGTCGGTCGTCACGAGGGGACAGCGGATCTGTCGGGCGGAACGTGGGAGGAACAGGTCGATGAGAACTCAACTCGCCGTACTCCTGATCGGGGTCGTATCCCCGGGGGTCTGGGGCCAGGACTCCGCTGCGGAAAAGATCCCAGCCCATGCGAGGCTTCTCATTCTCAAGAAACAGGTCGTCGCTGCCGCAGAGTCGGAACGTCTTGAGGCCGTCCAGGAGCTTGCCGGCATCGAGGACGATGAGGCGATCGTTGTTTTGGCTGCCAAATTGAGGACGGATACGGATGCCGTTCGGACGGCCGCGGCCCATGCCATTGCACAACATCGGAAGCCCGCTTCTGTCCAAGCGATCGGCATGGCCGTTGACGTGAATCTTCAGAAAGAAGCCGTCCTCCATGCGTTCATCGAGGCGCTCTCGGAACTGGATCTTTGCAAATGCCTCACCCCTCTTGGGGCGCTCGTCTGGGCGAACAAGTATGCGCTTGCCGGGGAGGCCCTGGAGGCGATCGGCAAGATTGGCTGCCCTGAAGCAGTGCCATTCCTGGCGGATTTGCTTCGGAGGGCCGAGACGGAGGAGAAGAAGCCCGATGTCTTCGAGAGCGATGAAGGTAGCGATGAGAACAGGAACAAGAATAAGGTGCTCGCCGCCCTGGTCGAGAAGATTCATGACACGCTCGGGGTCGTGGCGGGACGCAATCTTCCCAGTGCACGGGATTGGTATCAGTGGCTGGAAAGCGACTCAGGGGTGAAGCTGACGTCCCTCTATTATTGCCCCGTCACCTCCATGACCTACGAGGTCAAGTTCGGACAGCCCAAGAAGTGTCCGCATGCCGACGGGAAGTCCTTTCACACCGATGTTTTCCTGAAACATCAGAAGGAATGACGAGGAGAGGGCCTGAGATCTTGGTCGGTCCTCTCCAATGGCTTCGGGAGCTCGACAATCGGCGTGACTTCTAGAGCGACGAGTCCGCCGATGCGTCCACCATGGACGCTCGCGCCGTCTTTCCGGGATCGATCGTATCAGCCGAGATCGGAGGAGGGGGGCTGGCCAGATCGATCGTATCGCAGGACCCCGGGGTGCATCATTAACGATTCCCCGAATCCCTGAGCCATGAGGCGACTATCATGCACCGTGTTAGCCTGTCCCCGGCCTGTAGCAGTTTCAGAGGTATCGACTAGGACGGAAGGCGTCCCGAGGCGCTATCTCCCGAAGAAGGCCATCCAATGAGATTCATCGGCTTTCTTAGCGGAGCCCCTCTCCTTGGGTTGGGAAGCAGGCTCCAAAGAGCGTCGGATGTACTTCCCGTGAATCTCTTCGGAGCAGTCTTC
>DATGFI010000585.1:0-3747 GCA_035309205.1 Planctomycetota bacterium
GTCGCTGTGACCGTGGATGGAGCGCGCCACCAGCTCTTTTCCCGTCCCGCTTTCGCCCTGGATGAGCACCGTGCTCTTCCCGACGGCGACGCGGGCGATGGTCTTGTAGATCTCCGCCATCGAGCGCGAATGGCCGACCAGCGTGACGGGGGCCGCCGGGTCGGACGGGGCGGCCGCGCCGGCGCCCGCCTGGCCCTGGAGCTGCTCGATCGCCCGCTTCAGGGTGAGCTTGATCTCGTCGAACTTGAAGGGCTTGGAGATGTACTCGAAGGCTCCCGCCTTCATGGAGTCGACCGCGGTGTCGACGGACCCGAACCCCGTCATCATGATCACCTGCGTGCGGGGATGGCTCCGCCGGAATTCCCGGAGCACGTCCAGGCCGCTCGTCTGCGCCATTCGGATGTCGGTCAGCACGATGTCGAACGCCTCCTTGCGGCTCCGGGCGAGGGCTTCCTCGCCGCTGTAGGCCTCGGTCACCTGGTATCCCCACTTGCCGAGGACTTCCTTCAGCATGAGGCAGTTTTCACGGTCATCCTCGACGAGGAGGATCCTGATGTCCTTCATGGAATACCCGGCGTTCCCGCATCTTCGGGCAACCTTCCCCCAGCCCCGCGCCCCCGATTATTGCAAAAAATCGGGCGGATTTCGCCCAACTTCCGCCGACGCCGGTCATTTCCCCGAGGACCCCATGACCTGATTGATCTGCTTCTTCAGCTCGAAGAACTTGTCCTTCATGCCGAATTTGTTGTTGTCGAGTTTCCCCTCGCTGTCGCGCTCGAGGTTCTCCAGGCCGACCTTGGCCAGCTTCACGTCCGACTCCGCGCCCCGGTCGAAGAGGACCTGGAGGACCATGAACTTGGCCTGCCAGTAGGGCTCGGAATCCTTCTGGACGACGCGCAGCACGTTGCTGAACACCGTCGAGGCGTTGTCGAACTGGAATTTCAGCTTGGCGTCCTTCTTGCCGAGCTCGGAGAACACGTAGCCCTCCTCGACATAGACACCCAGGAGTTCCCGGTGCGCCTGCAGGACGCTGCCGTCGAGCACGCCCGAGGGGAGGACGAGCTTGTAGGCCTTCACGATGTTTTCGTACTGGTCCTTGGCCTTGTTCCAGCCGTCGGCGTCCTGCGCGATGAAGCTGTAGCAGCGGGCCAGACGGGTCATGAGCACGATCTTGTCCCGGTCCGGAAGCTTGCCGACCTTGCCCTCGGTGAGGAGCGCGTGGACGAACGCCGCGTCCAGGAAGTACTGCCGCTCGGCGAGCGGCTTGCCCTTCAGGTCCAGGAACGAGATCATGTTCTCGTCGAGGCCGTTGATCTGCTTGGCAATCATGTACAGCGTCTCGGCGACCGACAGCACGTCGGTCATCGTGATGCGCATGTTGAGGGCGGGCGCGAGGTTCAGCCACTTCGCGTAGTAGCGGCTGATCCGGCGGAGATTCTCGTTGATCTTCGACTGGTCGGCCTTCGCCTTGGTCATCTCGATGACCTGCTCGTCGAGCTTGATGGCGACGGACTTGCACGCGCGGGCGATGGCCGGCACGTCGGGGAACTTGTCGAACATCATGTCCAGGATCTTGATCGCCTCGTCGAGCTGCTTGAGCCCGAGATGGGCCTGGATCTGGGTGGCCCAGATCTTGGCGATGCGTTCGTCGTCCGGAGGAATGTCCTTGGCGGTCTTGTTGAGGAATTCCAGGGCCTCCTTGGTCTTGCCGACCGCCTCGTGCATGTAGATGTAGGCCAGCTGCTGGTTGGCCACCTGGATCAGGCCCACGCGGGCCTTCTGCTGCTCGGGCTGGCTGGGCACCTTGGAGGGGTCGGCCGCCCGGGCGAGGAACTTGGTGAGCGCCTCCTCGGCCAGGCGCAGCTCGTCCTTGACGTCCTTCTGGACCGCGGGGTCCTTGGGACTCTTCTCGTACTTCTTCGAGGCGTCGGCGTAGAAGCAGTACCCTTGCGCCACGAGGGCGCTCTCGTAGGCTTCCGCGTCCTCGCCCACCTGGCGGTAGAGCTCCGCCGCGCCCTTCAGGTCTCCGCCCTTTTCCGTTTTCTCGGCCTGGACGAACTTGATGTTGCGCGCGGCCGGATCCTTCGGCCAGTTCGCCGCCAGCACGCTCAGATACTTCTCCTTCTGGTCGTCGTCGCGCTTGTCGCCCGAGAGCACGAACTCGGCGTTGAAGCAGCGCACCGCTTCATAGCAGGCCTTCGCCGCGTTGGGGTCCTTGGGGTAGAGCATGAAGACTTTTTCATAGACCAGCGCCGCCTCGTAGTTGCGCTTCAGGGTCTGGAAGCACTGGCCCATCTTGTAGTAGGCGGCCGGCTGGAACTTCTGCCGCTCCGCCTCGGTGGAGCAGGCCTCGATCACGCGGCGGAGGTCGCGGAGGGCGTCCCGGAACAGCTCGCGATCCATCGACGAGTCCGCCGCCGTCATCATCTGTTCGGGGGAGAAGCGGATGACCGAGCCGCCTTCGCCCCAGCGCTTCATCTTGTCCTTGGCGATGAAGCCCCAGCGGCCGTTGGGGTCCTTGCTGATCACGTCGTTGGCCAGCGCCATCGCGCCCGGCACGTCCTTCATCTTGAAGAGGATTTCGGCCTTCTCGAGCTTGAGCGCCGGCCCGGCCCACTCCTTCTCGAGGGTCTTGTCCTCCTTCAGGATCGAGTCCACGAACTGCTTGGCCTCCGGCAGCCGTCCGCTCTTCTGGAGCGACTGCGCCAGCGCGATGTAGGCCCCGAAGATGATCTTGTTGTGATAGTCGTTGGGCTTGATCTTCGCCTCCGCCAGGCGCTTGCGGAGCGCGAAGGTGGCCCGCAGCTTCGATTCCGCCTGCTTCCACTCGCCCAGCTCGGTCAGGCACTTTCCGCCTTCGAGCATGGCCTCGAAGGCGATCGGGCGATCGCCGTAGTCGAACTCGAAGTCGACGAGCAGCGTCTTGGCCTGGGTGAGCATCTTCTTCTTGGTGGCGTCGTCCACCCCGGAGATCTTGCCGTGGTCGATCAGGACCCGGGGAAGCGCCAGGCGCGCGTCCATGAGCGCATCCTGCGCCCGGTCGCTCTTTTCCTTCTTCAGCTTCTCGATCGTGTCCTGGTAGTACTTCTCGGCGTCCGAGTAGGCCTGGATCGCCTGCTTCTGCAGGTCGGCGTGCTTGGAGGCGTCGGACTCGACGTCGATCGCCTCGATCGCGAGGCTCCCGCGGCGCGCCTGGATCCAGCCGATGTTGGTCTGGGCCTCGAGCGCCATCGGGTGGGTGGGATTCTCGTCCACGAACTTCTTGTAGAGCGCCGCGGCATCCGCCAGGCCCGCGGAGGACTTGGCGTATTCCGTCTCGCGGTCGACCTGGCCCAGCTTGATCTCCGCGCGGATGAAGGGGACCATGCTCCGCCCGGCGCCTCGGTCCATCCGGTCGCAGATCTCTTCGGCCAGATCGAACCAGCCGCGCTGGGCCAGCGACCGCGCGAGGTCCGAATCGTCCTGCGCGTGGGCCGTGAGCGACACCAGGAAGGCCGCCAAGAAGGCGGTCACGGTCGAGAGCTTCGCCGCCATGCGATGTGCTCCAGGGAAAAGGAGAATCCGGCCCGGAGGCCGGAATAGGACCCCTTGCGACGCCAGAACCGTCCGGATTACGTTACTTCTTGTTCGCTCCACCCGTTCCGCCGAACACGTTGGCGTACCGGTAGTAGACTTCGAGCGTGAGGGCGTTGATGGCCACCGCGTACACCCGGCCGCCTTCGGCGCCCCAGCGCTCGTTTTCCGGAT
>DATGFI010000586.1:0-2135 GCA_035309205.1 Planctomycetota bacterium
GCGCGTCCTCTCCCGGCGCGGAAGCCCGGGCGGGAGCCGGAGCCTGGGGGATCAGGCGAAGCAGGCGAAGGGTCTTCTTCGCTTCCTTCGCAAGATCCGCGTCATCGTCTTCCGAGAGGGATTCGAGCGAAGGAATGGCCCGGGTCTCCCCCAGCTTGCCGAGCGCCGGAAGGACGGCGAGCAGCTCGCTTCGATAGACCTCCTTCTGCCCCTGTTTTGAGGTCAACTCGGACAGGAACGCATCCTTTACCTTGGGTCCGCCGATCGAGAGAAGCGCTTGGAACAGCTTGTCGTCCAGACCCCCCGGAGCTTGGGTTTGGCGCTCGAAGAGCTCGATCAACGGCTCCGCCGCCACCTCGCCCAGCTTGACGCAGGCGGCCCAATCCTCATGCCCGACCGCCCAATAGGCTTCTTCCTGCCGGTTGGCGGGCTTGTACCCGGAATCCTTGAGGATCTTTTCGGCGATCTCGTGCGCTTCGGGCCAGGACAGGCACGCCAGCACCGTGGGAAACGCCGACCGGATGCCGAGCGCCGCCGCGACAAAGGACTCGAGATCCTTGTAGAGCTCGTGATACTGCAAGGCTTCGAGGGAGGCTTCGAAGGGCGACTTCGTGATGATCTCCGACGGCGCGCCTTCCACCCGGAGGCTGAGCAGCTCCCGGCTCTGGGGATCCCGGAGCGTCAGCTGAAGCTCGATCTCGCTTCCGAAGCCGAGCGAGCTCGTCCCCCCGAGGACCTTGTATTCCTTTCCCTTGGCCTCAGAATAGCGGACCTCAAGCACGCCGTCGGCCTTTCGAGACGGTCCGTCGGCTTTCTTGGACGGGCCCTCGACCACCCCGACGCCGGCCTTGGCGAGCTTCTTCTTCAGCTCCTTCCCGATGGCATAAGCTCCTTCCTCCCGCCACGATTCCGAATGGAGGTCCAGAGCCACCCTCCTCTCGATCGGAACCGGCTTCTCGTCCTGAGCGACCAGGTCGCGGGATTCCCGCGGGACGGAGGCGAGGCCGGCCAGGAGCGCGAGCACGAGCGCCCGGGCGATTCCCAGGATCCCGCGTGCGGAGCCTCGGCCGGGGGGGTGGAAGGGAACGCCGGTCGCCCCAGAGACTGGTTTCTTCTGAGCGGCGCTCGAGGAGAGGATTGCAGCGTTCTCCCGCACGACTAAACACCCCAGGGTTCGAAGTTGAATTGCAGCCGACCGGAGGATACCACGGCTTGGAGACTTTTGTCGGCCGCCGGAGCGAATCCGTCCCATCTCCTCCTGAGGAGAAGCGGAGGACGGGCTCGCCAAAAGAGGAACGCGCGACTCTTTTGGCTCGGCCGGACGACGAAGACGGCGGGTGCGTCGGAGGCTTGCGCAGCGTCTCGATCAAAGTCGAAGAGCCGGCTCGAAGCTGATGAACATTCCTTCGCCGCCGGGGGCGTAGGCAATTCCATCACGACGAGGGGCTGGGGAACAGACGGCCATTCTCAGGGACTGCGGAGAGCGCGTTCGCATTCCGCAACCAGCGGGGCCAGCTCGGTTCGGAGTGACGGCGAGAGGTCCAGGGCCTTCCTAAAATCGCTGAGCGCCGCTCTGGGCTCCTTGCTCTCCAGGCCTATACAGCCTCGCGCCCGATAGGCGGTCGCGTCCCCGGGAGCGAGGGCGATTGCCTTGTCTAAATCGCGCGCTGCCCCCTGCCGGTCGCCCAGCTCGCGCTTCACCGCCCCCCGTTCGATGTAGATCCACGCGTCTCCCGGCTCATCGGGCGAAAGCGCGATTCCCCTCGTCAGGTCCTCAAGAGCGCCCTTCGGATCGCCCAGAGCTCTCCTTAGCTTTCCCCGATTCCCCCAGACCCAGGGGATGTTCGGATCGAGCTCTATCGCCTTCGTCAAATCCGCGAGGGCCGCGGGATACTTCTTCTGCCACGCGCCCCGGAGATCTCCCCGGGCTGCCCAGACCCACCCCACCTGAGGATCCCTCTCGAGCGCCCGAGTGTAATCCTCGAGGGCCCCCTCCAGATCCTTCCGATGGATCCTCACCCGCGCCCGGAAGAGGGTGGCCGACACGAGACCGGGATCTAGCGCGATCGCCTGCGACAGATCCTCTGCCGCACCGTCCCAGTCTTCCAACTTTCCCCTCACCCTTCCCCGGAGCA
>DATGFI010000587.1:0-2062 GCA_035309205.1 Planctomycetota bacterium
CGGAGCCGGCCCCACGCGTTGTGGAAGGGCCCCGAGGCGAAGCGGATCCGGGCATTCAGGGTCCCCGAGAACAGCACCCCGGCCTGCATTAGGTTGACGCGCTCCAGGCGCACGTCGGACCCCGACCGGACCTCCAGGTCCAGGCAATGACTGAACTGCAGCGGCAGAAGCAGCAGCGATCGCCCCGGACTCACGGCTTCGACGACCCAGCCATCGCGCTCCACCGTGAGGCGGGCCTGGGTGGCCTTGACCAGCTCCGTTCCTGGAGCACGCTCGACCACCGCTTCGTTTTCGAATGCGAAGTCCGCTGCCTGAAGCCGCTCCAGCGCGCGTCGGGCCCGGGGTTCCACGCTCAGGATCGTGGGAGAGTAATCCCCGAGATTCGGGTGCGCCAGCTCATAGAGCTGCAGGCCCGTCACCGAATCGGTTCGATCGAGCGTCGTCGCGGTGTGATTGAGGACGAGATCCGTCAGCACGTAGCGTACGCCGAGGCTTGCGAGGTAGGTTGGCCGGGGCCGGGTTAGAAGCATGATCGACCGCATCTGCCGGTCCTCGGGCCGGGCGAGAAGCCGGGACAGCAGGAGGTAATAAGCCGGCGTCATGCACTGGTTGTATTCGTGGAGCGTGGGGATGTCGAAGTACCAGAGTCCCATCGCGCGCAGGTCATTGCCGGTCCGCATGGCGAGGCTGATGTCACTCTCATTGATTTCAAGCCAGCGATAGGTGGTTTTTCCCGAGAGGCCGCTGAACGTGGCGACGGAGCCGGCGAAGGGGGCGCCGTGGCGGAGCCGGAGCTGGGACTCGAGGTGTTCCACCAGGGGCGTCTTCTCCGGGGGATAGGGCATGCCCCGCGGCACGGGGGTGTGGATGACGAAGGAGGCCAGGAGCGCGACCACCGGGATGGCGACCATCGGCGTCAGGAACTCTCCCGCGCGCCCCAGCCTGCGGAGGACGGGTTGGACCAGGCGTTCCAGCCCACCGAGCAGCAGGGAAGCGATCAGCAGGGAATAGAAGGGCCAGGCGTAGACCTCGAAGTAGAGCGGAGACGGTCCCAGGTAGGCCAGTCGTCCGACGACGATGACAAGCCCGAGCGCCAGGAAGATGCCGAACTGCAGCAGGGTCCCTAAGGCGATCGTCAGCAGCCCTCCGCTTGCGTGCAGGAAGGCGCGGACCCCGCCGGCAAGGGAGAGCGCGACGAAGGGCATGAAGATCCACATGGAGCCGCCCCGCCGGAAGAGGCCGGAGATCCAGGAGAAGGCCAGCCGGTCGTTCTCGAGCTCGCCCGAGAAGAAGGTGGGTACGGAATAGAGGAAACAGCCCAGGAAATAAGGGGCGAAGGTCGGCAGGGAGAGCAGCCCCAGGAGGACGAGGGATCCCAGCTTAAAGTGGCGCTCGCGCCGGTCATCCGCCGCGAAGATCAGCAACAGGAATAGGATACCGAGAGGCGGCACGCAGAGGATGAGGCCGATGGGGGCGCAGGCGACCGCCCAGACCAGCGGCGCCGCGAGGCCCACGAAGGCGAGCAGCGTTCCGCGGAGATCCGACTTCCCGATACGGGCGAAGGCGGCGATCATCAGCAACTGGGCCGCGATGAACTCGAATAGGACCGGCGCGATGCGCGCAAGAGGGTACCACTGGATCCGATCGACGAATGGGAGCGAGCCCAGGACGAAGATCCACGCGCCTCCGAGTGTGCAGGTCCGATCCAGTCGGAGGCAGGCCCCCAGGACGACGACCGAGAGGAACAACTCCAGGGCGAGGACCGTATAAAGGGCCTCTGCCCGGACCTCGCCGCCCCCGAGGAGGGCTCCGACCGCGTGGCTGGGTGAGTAGAGGGTCTGGACACAGAACAGGCTGTTCCCGAGCGCGGCGGCGGGATTTCCGCTCAGCCGGGGCGCCCGGCTTCCCCACTCGGACTGCAGCTTGACGACGGTCCGGTAGAAGGCGCCGTCGTATTCGTTCAGCAGGTAGGTCCGGTTTCGGGGGAACGCGATCAGGCAGAGTCCCAGAAGGAGGACAACATGGACCGCGACGACGGTCCGGGACTCCTGCCAGGGGCCCG
>DATGFI010000588.1:0-7137 GCA_035309205.1 Planctomycetota bacterium
CTACCGACGGCGCCGCCGGGAAAAGCCCGCGACCACCGAGGACGCGGTCCAGGCCCTGGCCCAGTCGGAGAGCCCCCTCCGGGGCGGGGATCTGGAGTTCCTGCTGCCCGACGACGTGGAGCGGGCGCTGGCCTCGCTTCCCGAGGAGCAGCGGGCGGCGATTGTGCTGGTGGACGTGAACGGACTCACGAATCAGGAGGCGGCCGAGGCGCTGGGCTGGCCCCTGGGCACCGTCAATTCCCGGGTCTACCGGGGACGGGCGGAGCTCCGGGCGCTCCTGCGGCGCGCCGCCGACGGACATCGAATGCTCGGCAAGGAGTCCCCATGAACGACGATGAACTTCGCAAGCTTCTCCGGAATTCGCTCGGAGCGCGCGCGGCTCCCGCCGAGGTGCGCGAACGCCTCCTGCAGGTCCTGCGCCCCCGCCGGCGCTGGCCGCTGTGGGCTGCGGCCGCCGGCGTCCTCCTGGGAGTCGGGGCCTTCCTGGGGATGCCCCGGGCCGCCCTGCCGAATCCGACGATCGCGCGCGCGATCGAGCAGCACATCCAGAGCCCTGTCTACGGACACGCCGCCTCGACGGCCACCCCGCGCGAGGTGGGCCAGACCGTGAGCGAGGTCAGCGGGCGCGAAATCCACATCCCCGGGCTTCGGGACGGCGGATTCACGCAGATGCAGGCCCACTGCTGCGAGGCGACGGGCTGGGCCCACGTCATCTACGCGAACTCCTGGCTCAAGGTCTCCTGCTTCATCCTGGACGCCGGCCAGCTCGACGTGACGGGGGGGACGCGGATCTCCGAGCCGGGGATCGAGGCCTACACGTTCGCGCATCAGTCTTTTTCCGCCGTGGCGGTCCGCGAGAGCGGCCTGGCGAAGATCTGGGTCGGCGACTTGCGGCCCCAGCAGCTCGTCTCGATCGCGGTCGACGCGGAGCAGAAACGGCATCAGCTGCAGACGACGGTCCTTTCGGTCAGCGACCGGGGGGTCGCCAAGCAGATGGGCGCGATGCTCCAGAGTACGCCCGGCATCGAGGATTTCCAGGTCGAGCCGGCCCGGCAGGAAGCGGTGGTGAAGTTCGACCGCCGTCGGGTCACGCTGGACGAGATTGCCGCGCTCCTGGTCACCAACGGGTTCGCGGCGAGCCCCAGGGATTGGGAGAACCGATAGATGCGTGCCGGAATCCTTCTGGCCTTCATCCTGGCGGCGTGGTCGCCGCCGCAGCAGGAAATCGGGTGGCTCAAGCTCGACCAGGCGAAGGCGATCGCCTCGCACACGAACAAGCTGATCCTGGTGGTCGTGACCTGCGATCCCCGGTCGGGGAGCGCTCCGTGCAACGGGGGAGCGGTCGAGCGCGTCTGCGGGGAAGCCTCGATCGCCAAGCGCCAGGAGGAATTCCACTTCGTCCGGATCTGCGAGAAGAAAACCGCGCAGCTCCTGCGCGCGACCAAGCCGCCCGAAGCCATCGTCCTCGACGCCGACGGCGACGAAATCTGCCGATCGGGGTTCTCGGATGCGGCGTCGCTCGAAGGGACGCTCGCGGCAGCCCTGCAGCGCTACAGCTCCCGGGAGATCCGCTGGGCCAGCGAGATCCCGGCCAGCGCCGGAGGTAAGTCGCTCCTGGTGGTCGGATTCGACGACGAGAAGGGCGAGTCGCTCAAGGCCTTCGAGGACCGCGTCCTGGTCAAGTACCACGAGCGCATCGAGTTCGTGAAGTTCCCGGCGCGAAAGGACTCGGAGGCCGCGAAGAAGTGGGGCGTCTCCCAGGCTCCGGCCTTCTTCCTCTGTGACGCCGCGAAGGAGAATCCGGAGAGGAACGCGCTGGAAAAGCTGACGGGCAAGAAAAGCCCGGCCGTCCTGAAGGCCGCAATCCAGAAGGCCTTCCAGAGGCTGGAGTCGAAGAAGTAGGCTGGCGCGGCCCCCTCAGCGCTTGGCGCTCGCCAGGAAGAGGAGCGCGTGGGCCGTCTTCAGGACGGCCTGGTCGGTGCCGGGAAACCAGGATCCGTCGTCTCCCTGTTCGCGCAGGAGCAGCGACGCGCCCTCCAGCCGCCAGTCCGAACCGCCGATCTTGTCGATCTTGGCGTGCGCCAGAGTGGGGCCGAGCAGGCCGAGGTACTCCAGACGCTGCGCGCTCCAGGGTCCCTCGATCGGAGGAACGGCCCGCAAGGTCCAGCGCAGCTGCAGGTTGGCCAGGGCGCGGTGGATCGGAAGCTCGAGGTTCTTCGTCTGCCGCTCGTCCAGTTTCAGGCGTTCGGGCAGCAGGAAGAGCATCCGGAGCCCGGCCACCACGGTGAAGAAGCTCCCCTTGCGGATGGCGCGCTGGTCGTTCACGTTCTGCCGGGCCATGAGCGCCGGCCAGTTGACGGGCACGAGATCCTTGTCCTTCTTGGGGTCGAGCACGATCGTCGCGGCGTCCTTCTCCAGCTCGAGCTCCAGGTCGCCCTTCCCCTCGTCTTCGACCCAGCTGCCGCTGAAGAACTCCAGGCCGCTCCGAAGCGTGTCGTCCGGGATCTTGGCCTCGGGAACGGCGGCCAGGGCCTCCAGGGCCAGGGCGCTCAGGAAGGTGCCGGCAGGGTCGTTCCGTCCCGACACGCCCGCCCAGCCGCCCGAACGGGGATCCTTGCGCCGGAGAAGTTCTTCGGCGAAGCGCTTCGCGTCGTCGGCCTCGTCCTTCGTCGGGTTCTTCGCGGAGAGCGCCAGGATCTGCTGGCAGAGCACGAAGTTCTCCTGCGGCGGCGTGCTCCGGAGCGTCTTGGACGCCTGGGCGATCACCGGGTCGTCGGGCTTCACCCCTGCCGCGACCAGCGCGCGGACGGCGATCGACGTCAGGTACGCGGCGTCTCCTGCGGGGCCGGGCTTGCCGTTCGCCCACGAGCCGCCTTTCTGCTGCTTCTTGAGCCAGTCGATGGCGCGCGTCATCGACAGGTCGATCGCGGGCTGGATCTTGGCGGCGTCGAGTTCCAGATCCTCCTTCAGCTCGATCATCGAATGCGTCTCGGTACGCTTGTCCACGACCCGGCCGGCCTCGCGGTCCTGGCCCTTGATCTTGTACTGCCAGACCGCCTTCTGGATCATCCCCTTGGCTGGATTGAACTGCGCCTGCGTCGCCAGCGTCCCCAGCTCGTTCTTGGTGACGATCACCCTGAGCTGGTTGTTCACGAGGTCCCGGCGGAGCTCCACGATGGAGAGGGAGCCCTCGATGATCACGAGCTCCTCGTCGCCCTTCTTCTGGGTCTTGGCGACGTAACGGCCCTTCGCGCAGACAGCGCGGAGGCCGCCGCCGGCCAGGGCGTCATAGCCGCCCGCCACATCGAGGGCGTCGTTGAAGTAGTAGGAGAGATGCTCCCAGCCGATGGCGCTCTTCATCGCCTCGGGGGGAAGCTGGAAGATCAGCGCCAGGGGCAGCTGCTCGAACGTATCGATCGCGAGCCGGTTGGACGTCGGGGTGAGCTCGGTGCCGAAGATCAGGAGCTTCTGGTCGGCGACCGGCTTTCCCGCCCGGTCGAGGTAGACGAACTCCGCCGCGTGCCCCGGCGGGAGCTTCCACTCCAGCTTGCGCGCGGCCTTGTCCTGGGTCGCGAAGCCCAGGAGGACCAGGGCCAGAACCAGCGAGCGCATGTCTCTCTTAGACGGCCGAGCCGGACCTATTGTTCGCAGTGTACGAAACTTCGAGGATCATGTCGATGGGCGTTCGCCGCGCTCGAACTGGATCACCCGGTCCACGATCTCTTCGACCCCGAGCGTCGGCTGGTATCCGATCAGCGACTTGATCTTTCGGAGGTCGGGCACCCGCCGGAGCATATCCTCGAAGCCCGCCTCGTAGGCCTTCTCATAGGGGATGTGCTCGATCTTCGTGGCGGGATTGATCCGGTCCCGGATCAGCTTCGCCAGAGCCTCGATCGTGATTTCCCGGTCGTTGCCGACGTTGAAGACCTGCCCGTAGGCCCGCGGCTCGCGGGACAGCCCGACCAGGGCGCCGACCACGTCGCCCACCCAGCCGAAGCAGCGGGACTGGCTCCCGTCGCCGAAGACGGTGATGGGGCCGCCGTCGAGGGCCTGGCGGATGAACCTCGGAATGACCATCCCGTAGCGGCCGGTCTGCCGCGGGCCGACGGTGTTGAAGAAACGCACGACGACCGTGGGAACCTTGCGCTCCTTGAAGTAGGAGAGGGCGAGGAACTCGTCGACGAGCTTCGACGCGGCATACGACCAGCGGCCCTTGGAGCTCGGGCCGATCACGCAGTCGTCCTCTTCGGAGAAGGGGACTTTCGCGGATTTGCCGTAGACTTCGCTCGTCGAGGCGACGATGGTGAGCTTCTTCTTCTTGGCGGCGTTGAACAGCACGATCTCGGTGCCGCGGATGTTCGTCTCGATCGTGCGGACGGGGCTCTCGACGATCTGGAAGACCCCGACGGAGGCCGCGAGGTGAAAGATCGTGTCGGCCTGATCGATCAGTTCGGCGACGTGCGGGGCGCTGAACAGGTTGTCGACGACGAGCCTGAATCGCGGGTTCCCCCGCATCGCGGCGACGTTGTCCGCGGCTCCCGTCGACAGGTCGTCGTAGGCGCAGACCTCGTGTCCTTCGGAGAGGAGGCGCTCGCAGAGGTGGGATCCGATGAAGCCGGCGCCCCCGGTGACCAGGTAGCGCATCGGCTCAGACCAGCGCCTCGGTGCGGAGCACCTTCGGGACCCCGTACTGCGGGTGGTAGTCCTGGAGTGCCCGGACTTCCAGCTTCTTCTTCAGGATCGCCTCGATCCCCTGCACGGCCGCCTGTGCGCCGGCGATGGACGTCACCACGTGGATCCCGTGGGAGACCGCGAAGGACCGGATGCGGCCTTCGTCGGTCTTGGCGCCCTTGCCGACGGGCGTGTTGATGATGAGGTCGATTTCCTTGTTGATGATGAGGTCGATCGCGTTGGGGCGGCCTTCGGCAATCTTGTGGATCGCACGGACCTTGATCCCGTTGCGCTCGAGGACCTTCGCGGTGCCGCCCGTGGCGATGAGGTTGAAGCCCAGGTCCTCGAGGCGCTTGGCGATGTAGACGATGTCGCGCTTGTCGGAGTCCTTCACGCTCAGGAAGATGTTCCCCTTGGTCGGCAGGTGATGGCCCGCCGCGAGTTCGGCCTTCGCGTAGGCGCGGCCGAAGTCGACGTCGATGCCCATCACCTCGCCGGTCGACTTCATTTCCGGTCCCAGGATGATGTCGACGCCCTGGAACTTGCGGAAGGGGAAGACCGACTCCTTGACGGAGAAGTGCTTGGGCTCGATTTCCTTCTTGAGCCCGAACTCCCTCAGCTTCTTGCCGAGCATGATTTTCGCGGCGATCTTGGCCAGGGGCACGCCGATCGCCTTGGACACGAAGGGGGCGGTCCGCGACGCGCGCGGATTGACCTCCAGGACGTAGACCGTCGACCCCTTCACGGCGAACTGGATGTTCATCAGGCCGCAGACCTCGAGCTCTCGCGCCAGGGCCACGGTCGCCTTCCGGATCGAGTCGAGCTGGCCGTCGGAAAGCGAGAAGGACGGGATCGACATGGCGCTGTCCCCCGAGTGGACCCCGGCCATCTCGATGTGCTCCATGATGCCGCCGATGAAGACCTCCTCCCCGTCGGCGAGCGCGTCGACGTCGACCTCGATCGCGTCCTCGATGAACTTGTCGACCAGGACGGGATGGTCGGGATTCACCTCGGTGGCCTCCTTGATGTACTTCTCGAGCATCTCTTCGTCGTAGCAGATGGCCATGGCGCGGCCGCCGAGGACGTAGCTGGGGCGGACGAGCACCGGGTACCCCAGGCCCAGGGCGATCTTCTTGGCCATGGGGAAGTCCAGGGCAATCCCCGAGGGCGGCTGCGTCAGCTTCAGCTTATTGACGACCGCGTTGAACTTCTCCCGGTCCTCCGCCCGCTCGATCGACTCGACCGAGGTTCCCAGGATCTTGACTCCGGCGTTGAGCAGGGGGCGGGCCAGGTTGAGCGGGGTCTGGCCGCCGAGCTGGACGATGACCCCGTCGGGCTTCATCGTGTCCCAGATGTTCAGGACATCCTCCTCGGTGAGGGGCTCGAAGAAGAGCTGGTCGCTCGTCTCGTAGTCGGTGGAAACCGTCTCGGGGTTCGAGTTCACCATGATGATCTCGTAGCCCAGCTCGCGCAGGGCGAAGGAGGCGTGCACGCAGCAGTAGTCGAACTCGATGCCCTGTCCGATGCGATTGGGCCCTCCGCCCAGGATGACGATCTTCTTCTTGTTCTGGGTGAGGCGGTGCTCGCTCTCCTTCTCGTAGGTCGAGTAGTAGTACGGAGTCGCCGCCTCGAACTCCGCCGCGCAGGTGTCCACCAGCTTGTAGGCGGGGACGATGCCCATGTCCTTGCGGCGCTTCCTCATCTCCTGCGGCGTGATGTCCAGCATCTTCGCCAGCTGGCGGTCGGAGAACCCCAGGCGCTTGGCCTGCCGGATCGTCGCCTCGCTGGGATTCTTCAGGATCTCGTTCTCGAACTGGACGATCTCCTGGATCTGCGACAGGAACCAGGGGTCGATCTTCGACAGGTTGAAGACGTCCTCGATGCTCATCCCCGACTTGAGCGCGTGGCGGACGGCGAAGAGGCGCTCGGTGTTGGGCACGATCAGCTTCTCCCGGATCTGATCCGTCGTCATGGGCTTGTCCTTGCGGTCCCAGCCCAGGCCGAAGCGGTCCTGCTCGAGGGAGCGGATGGACTTCTGCAGCGCCTCCTTGAACGTCCGCCCGATCGACATGGTCTCTCCCACCGACTTCATCTGGATGCCCAGCGTGGCGTTGGCCTCGGGGAACTTCTCGAAGGCCCAGCGCGGCGTCTTCACCACGACGTAGTCGATGGTCGGCTCGAAACAGGCGGGCGTCTTCTTGGTGATGTCGTTGTCGATCTCGTCCAGGGTCTTCCCGACCGCCAGCTGGGCGGAGATTTTGGCGATCGCGAAGCCGGTGGCCTTGGAGGCCAGGGCCGAGCTGCGCGAGACGCGGGGGTTCATCTCGATGACCGTCTGGCGCCCGGTCCTGGGGTCCACGGCGAACTGGATGTTGCAGCCGCCGCACTCGATCCCGATCTCCCGGATGATCTTCAGCGCGTCGTCGCGCATCTTCTGGTATTCGCGGTCGGTCAGCGTCTGGGCCG
>DATGFI010000589.1:0-2738 GCA_035309205.1 Planctomycetota bacterium
AGGATCACGCCGTGAACGCTGCTGGCGATCAGTTCCGCGTCGGAGGAGAGAAAGAGCGGGGGAGCATCGATCAGCACCATGTCATAGTTGCTCGACAGGTGGTTGAGCACCTGCCGGAGATTCCGGGAATTGGGGATGAGGAGCGCCCCCTCGGTGTTTCCCAGCGGGATGCGGTAGGTCAGCGTCGCGCGGGGAGGAAGGACGACTTCCTCGATGCGGATATGGCCGCCGAGGCTCCCGACCAGGCCCGGATGCCCCTTGGGCGCGAGGTACCGGCCGTCGGGGTGCAGCGCATTGGCTTCCACGACGATGGTCCGCGATCCGATCGCCCGAAGCTCGCGCGCCAGGTCCAGCACCAGCTGCGTCGTTCCGCCGCCCGGCCGAAGCGACGTGAACGCGATCTGGCAGCGCTGATGCGCCCGTCTCTGGCGCTCCAGCGACAGCGCGATCCGCCGGACCTGGTCGTCGACGAACTTGTCGGAGCGCGGAGTGCGTTCGAGCACCCACCCCAGGGGGCGCCGGTCGATCACGGGCTCCAGGTCGATCGGGCTCTGGATCCGGTGGTCCAGGACGTCCAGGGCCGTGGGCACGGCGAAGGCCATCGCGATCGCCAGGGCCAGGAAGACCGCCACGAGGGTTCCCATCGGCCGGTGAACGGGCTTGTCGGGGTTCCGCGCCGGGACGACCAGCGTGACGAATCCGGGCGTTTGCGCCTCCAGGCGCATGGCGTCCAGGCGGTCTTCGAGCGCGCCGAGCTGACGATTGAGACGCTCCAGGTCCTGCCGGAGCGTCATGGCCTCATAATAGCGGCTGTTGAACTTGGCGACCTTCTCCGCCTGCATCTGCGTCTGATCGGCCAAGGTCTTCTCAAAGATCCGGGCCTGCTCGAGATCCGCCTGCATCGACTGAAGATCCTCGCGGATCTTCTGCTCGCGCTTCTGCGCCAGCAGCTGCTGGGCCCGATCCAGCGCCGACTTCTCCGAACGGTCCAGGTCGAGGTCGATCTCGGCCATCAGCCGTTCGAGCTCCTTCCGTCCCGAATGTTCCGGGGTCAGTCCCATGGACTTGGCCTTGAGCTCGTTCTTCCGGGGAAGGAGCACCGTCTTCATGCTCACGAGCTCCGGATCCCGGGCCGCAAGCTCGCGCGCCTCCGGCGTCAGATCGACCTGCTGGAGGGACTCGTTCCGGGCCTTCATGGCCAGGGCGCGCGCCTCCAAATCGAGCAGGCGCGCGCGGGCATCGGCCCAGATCTTCCCCTCCGAGGTGGACCCCTCCAGGGGCTTGTCGAATCCGGCGATCCCGAGATCCTTCGCCCAGGCGGCCAACTGGTCGGTCTTCTTGCGGATCTCCGCCTGGAGCTCCGCCCGACGTTGGTGCAGGGTTTCCTCGCGAATCTCCTGGCCGTAAAACCCCTTCCCCTTCACCCGCGACATGTAGCACTCCACGACGGCGTTGACCGTGGAGGCCAGGCCCTGAGGCTGCTTGGACTCCAGGGCGACCGAGATGTACGTGCTGTCGGGCACGCGTTTGGCCAGGAGCGACGAACTCAGACGGGCCGCGGCGTCGCGGCGGCTCTCGCCGGGCATCATCCAGACGTCCTTCTGCCCCTCGAGCAACTCGAGAGCCTTGAGCGCCACCTCCTCGCGCAGGAGGATCGCCAGCTGCTCGTTGACGAGCTCGTCATACCGGGGAACCTCGTACTGGCTGTCCTCGATGACGTTCTTGACCATCACCGGGGCGACCATGAGGAGCGCCTCGGCGCGATAGACGGGCCGGACCGACCGGAAGTAGAGGAGCGGCTCGGCGATCCCGATCACCAGCACGACCGTGAAGAACGCGACCTGCTTGTGGCGGAGGAAGCTTTTCCAGACGTTGATCCGGCGATGCCGCTTGAAGGACTTTCGACCTTCCTCCGGCTCGTCCTGCAGGATGAACGTATCTCCGCTGGGATCATCCTCTAGTGACATCGTTCTAAGATCGCCCCGGAGGGACGATCGCTCCCTCACCTCGTCGTGGTCGTGGTCGTCGGCCGGCTCGTTTGATAAGCGAAATACCAGCTGTACGGATTCAGTTTCTCCAGCACGTACCCGATGTCCGCCAGGATGTTCGTCGGGACGTAGATGATGTCCCCGTTTTCCAGGGACACGTTGGACGTGTTGACCGGCCCGAGGATGTCGTTCAGAGAGACGATCACCCGGCGATTCTGGCTGGGCCGCACCAGGAGCATGTTGGACGGCAGGCTGTCCAGGGTCGTCCCTCCGGCCAGCGCGATCGCATCCAGGACCGACATCCCGCGCGTCAACCGATAGGCCCCGGGCTTGAACACCTGGCCCAGAACATAGATGGGCAGGTCGGCGTCCTCCGGGATCAGGACGAGGTCGTCCGCGTTCAGGCGGAGGTTCAGGGACGGGTCACGGCCGTCGGACAGGCTCTTGAGGTCGATCCACGCCATCCGGTCGCGTCCCCGGATGACCGCGCAGTGCGTGAGGTTGACGGGGCCCTCGACCAGGCCGCCCGCGCGCGCGAGCACCTCCAGCAGCGAAGGGCTCTTCTCAAATCGGATCACTCCCGGAGTCTTCACCCGCCCCACGACGGTCACGCGGTTGGAGATATATTGCTCCACCCGGACGGTCACCGCGATGCCGGTGTAGAATCGCGACAGCGATTTTCGGACCGCGTCGGCCGCGTCCTCACGGGTTAGGCCGGCGACGTGCACCGTTCCGGCGACGGGGACCGTG
>DATGFI010000590.1:0-3229 GCA_035309205.1 Planctomycetota bacterium
ATCCTGGAGGGTAGGAGCGCCCTGCTGAAGTTGATAGATCGTGACGTTCAGGATCCGTTGGGTGCCGATGGCCGTGGGAACATCCGAGACGGTGAACCAGAGGAGTACCCCCCGAAACACAGGAGATTCCCGCTGTCGCAGACTTGATTGAGTGAAATGTTCAGGATTGCGGATTGACCGCTCAACGTCACGACAGCCAGGATCTGATTGCTCCGCGCGATATAGCGGGGCACGCTGAAACTTACTTCGGCCGGAGCCGTAGAGTCCCCGATCAGAGCCGTCACGTTTGCCTGAGCAGTCAGATTGGTGCAGTTCGACACGGTTCCCTCCCTATCTACACAAGACCGTATGAAGCATAAGGGGCCGGTGGGCGGTGTCAAGCATTCGGTACAGCGGAGGGCCGGGAATAGGGAAAAGATGAATCCCGGTCCCCGGTCCGTGCGTCCAATCGCCAAACGAAGTGCTCAGCTCCGGCCTTCCGCCCTCCGCGGCTGCTAGAGACGGATTCGTTCTCCCGGACGCCCCTCGCCACTCCTCTGGCCTCCGGGCCCCTGGACCCCACCTGATGAGCCTCGACCTTCGGCTCTCCAAAGGGACCTCCTTGCCGCCGGATGGAAATGCACCTCCCCGATGCGCCCGAGTTCCTTCCCGGGAGGCGACTATTGCCTCGGGGCTCCGGAAACCTGAAAGGATTTCCTGAACGAAGCAATCCGGCGGGGAGATTTTAGGAGATGATCCATGATCAGGAACGCAGGGTGGTGGTTGTCCGCCTTAGTCCTCTCGGGGGTCGGTTGCGAGGCCGCGCAGCAAATGGCCGAGGCCGTGGGCAAATCGAAGGTGTCGATGACCATGAAGAACGGCCAGAAGATCGAAGGGACCCTTCTCAAGGACGAGAACGGGCAGTCCGTGGTCCAGGTAAAGTACGGCAGCGTCACCGTCAGCACCGGCGACGTCGCGAGCGTCGAAACGACCGGGACGTCGCCCCTCCCTTCCCCCGGAGAAGGACGCCTGGCCCGCTGGGACCATTGTCTCAATGTCGTGGCGGACCGGAGCTGGTCGCACGGCATGGTCCAGGTGCCGGCGACCGTGATCGATCTGGGCATCTTCCGGAACGTGCCGTATTTCTCCCATCGCTCGGGAGACTTCGAGCTGAACGTCTACGGCGACCCCGATCACCCGGCCTGCCTGGAACTGGGCCTCTATAACGCCGCGCCGAATCCCGCCGAGCGGAAGGCGTGCCAGGAGACGATGATGGCGCTCCTGACGAGTCCGGCCGACCGCGAGACGCTCCGCACGATGAACCTCGAGAGCAGCCGCATGGTGAAGGCCGGGATGGTCTTCGAGGTGACCCCGCCCACGGAGAAGGACTCCTACGGCGGCTGGTGGATCTCGGTCTACGACGAGCAGCTCATCGACAAGCAGCGGGCGTCCGCCGCGGAGCTCGCCTCCATCACGATGCCCCGGACCCCGATCGCGGGCCACAGCTCGCCCAGCGCGGTCGGCGTGCATCCCCAGGCTCCGGCTCCCAGCCTGTTCCACTGGAAGGACCAGGATCTGAAGAAAGCGCGCCCCCAGGCGAGCCCTTCGGAGGAAGGCCGCATCTACAAGCGCGGCGTCTATCGGAAGGATGGAGTCTACATCGTCGCCCAAATGTAATCCATCCCATGCCCTCGACGGGCTCCGCGGGTGCCAAGGCTGCCTGCGGAGCCCGTTGTGTTTTAAAAAAGGACGGGCCCCCAAGGTCTCGCTGACCCGGGGGCCCGTCACTTTCCCGCCGTGGGCGCCTACTGGGTTGCGTAGGCCCAAAGCTCCATCACCGAATAGCGGTAGATCCAGCCGAAGAAGTCCGCCGCTCCGGACGTCTCGCCGTCGGGAGTCTTCACTGCGGAATCCCGATCCGGACGGAACCAGGCCGAGTCGCGCACGCCGGCCAGCTTGAGGATGAGGCCCAGGGTGCCGGTCCAGAGAAGCTGAATCAGGGCGTTCACCACGTAGCTGACAACCTGGATCGGCAGATAGACGGGACCCAGGATCCTCGCTTGGACCAGATGGACGAACTCGTGCATGCCGCGGCCTCCCAGATTGAAGGTCCCCAGCGTCTGGAGTGCCCCGCCCGGCAGACTCCCCGAGAAGGAGATCCAGGTCTCGTCCGTGCTCTGGCCCCGACTGATCGAGCCCCAGATCATGTAGAGCGGATTCCCGACCACGAGGCCCAGCAGGGTGCTCGCAAAGCCCCAGGTCAGGTCGACGAGGAGCGCCAGACAGTGAAGCGGCTTGTCCAGGCTGTAGCTCGCGACGAGCCCCGCCTCGATACCGTAGAGAAGCCCCAGGATCCCGCCGACCAGGGCCGCGATCCACGGCGGCAGGGCCGCCAGCCCGAACGTCGGAAGGACCATCGCCCACAAGACAGGCGACTGGGGCGAGAGATCTCCTCCCTTCGTCGGGAGTGCCGCATGAACGCCGTGGCCGCCCTTCACCGCCGCCTGGGGACGCGTCACGCCGTAGGTGTGCGCGATCCAGCTCATGAGCAGAAGAAACCCGGCCGCGACGACCGGGCAGACGATGGACACGACGACGGCGTGCGCCGTCTGCTTGCTGGTGAGTGCCGGTTCCATGATCGCCCCTCCTTGAGGTTAGAGAAATAGATCCGAATCGCCCCCCTCATTGCCTCCCCGAAGGGCGATTTTCAGAATTCGCTCTGAAAGCTTCCTCTGCCGGTCGCAATAGGGCGCTTGACGCCACGGAACGGAGGGTGAGATGAGGCTGACGGCACGAGACGAGGACGGGAAGCCGGTCGACTTGTGGTTCGCTTACAAGGTGCCGAAACTGACGAAAGAAGCCTCCACGCCGACCCCCTCGGGCTACGAGTACATGACCTACGATCCGACCGTCGGCAAACTTGCGCCCTCTCCCAGCAAGGTGAACGAGAGCCAGGGCGCCCTCAACTTCACGCTGGACGGCCTGTTCAAGCAGCCCGATGCCGACACGGGCTGGATCCTCTACACCGACGAGAGGCCCCCCATCCTCCCCGGAATGGATGACGGCAGCCTCGGCCGCACCAAGGGAGTGATCACCTTCGACCAGGCGACAGAGGAAGCTGATGCGCTCGACGCACAAGGTCCACAACGGGAACGGACACTAGGGCGAATGAAACGCTGACTGGCGCCAAGGGTAAGCCGGCCTGAACGCCGGCGGAAGGAGGAGCTTATGATCGGTGGTGCAATTTTCC
>DATGFI010000591.1:0-3954 GCA_035309205.1 Planctomycetota bacterium
GTGCAGGTGGATGCGAAGGACCGCGTCTATTTCAACACCGATACCGAAAACGCCGTCATGATCTTCGAGCCCGACGGCACTTTCGTGAAGTCGTGGGGCAAGGAGTTCCGCGGCGGCTCCCACGGCATGAAGATCACCAAGGAGGGGGACCGGGAAGTCCTCTGGCTCTGCCATCTGGGGCGCAGCGAGGTCGTGAAGTGCACGCTCGACGGCGAAGTCCTCCTGACCATCCCCTACCCGGAGATGTCCGGCGTCTACAAGAGCAAGGGCGAGTACAAGCCCACCGGCGTCGCGATCGCCCCCAGCGGGGACGTCTACGTCGGGGACGGCTACGGGAAGAGCTGGTGCCACCAGTGGACGCCCAAGGGCGAGTACGTCCGGTCCTGGGACGGCTCGGAACGCGAGAAGGGCAAGCTGTCGACCCCGCACGGCGTCTGCATCGATCTGCGCGGCTCGACCCCGGTCCTCATCGTGGCGGATCGCTCGAACCACCGGATCCAGGTGTTCAGCCTCGAAGGGAAATTCATCAGCGAGGCGACCGAAGGAATGCGCAATCCCTGCACCGTCAACGTGCTGGGGGACGACCTCATCATCCCCGATCTCCAGGGACGCATCACCATCCTGAACAGGGAGAACAAGCTGATCGCGCACCTGGGCGAGAACTCCGATCCCAAGAAGCGCGGCAACTTCAACGTGGCTCCGGAGGATTGGAAGGACGGCGAGTTTACCGCGCCCCACGGCGCCTGCTGGGACTCGAAGGGCGACCTCTACGTGGAGGACTGGAACAAGTCCGGCCGCGTGAACAAGCTCAAGCGGGTCAAGGCGTAGACGGGCCCGCGTCGCCGGCCCGGGCGACTCCGTGCCGGACCGGACTCGCGCCGCCGCTCCGGGGAGCGCCCTTTCTTGACACTGCCTGGGCGCGTCTTTATACTCCGGGCCATGGCGAACAACTGGGTGAAGGCGGGCACCGTCGAGCAGGTGACGCCGGGCACGGCGGTCAAAATTGAGCTCAACGGCCAGGAAATCGCCCTTTACAATGTCGACGGAAAGTACTTCGCCACCTCGAACATCTGTCCCCACCAGGGCGGCCCCTTGGCTGAGGGCATGCTGGAAGGCTGCAACATCGTCTGCCCCTGGCACGCCTGGGTCTTCGACGTGACGACGGGCGCGTCGCCCGTCAATCCCCGCGCGAAAATTCCCTGCTTTCCCGTGAAAGTGGAAGGCAAAGATCTGATGGTCGGAATATAGGAGCCCGTCATGGCTTATGTGATCGCCGAACCCTGCTGGACGACCAAGGACAAAGCCTGCGTTCCCGCCTGCCCCGTGGACTGCATCTACGAGGGCCCGAAGATGCTCTACATCCACCCGGAAGAGTGCATCGATTGCGGCGCCTGCGTCGAGCCCTGTCCCGTGCAGGCGATCTTTCCGGCGGACGAGCTGCCGGAGAAGTGGAAGTTCTACACCGAGGTGAACAAGAACTTCTTCCCGGAGAAGGATGAAGCCAAGGCCTGGGTCGGCCACACCCAGCCTCCCGACAAAGTCGCGCACTAGCCCGTCCTGAACGGTCCTCAAGGAACGCCTGGGGCCCCCGCCGGGGCCGCAGGCGTTTTTTCTTTTGGCGTACGAATCGCGCCCCGCCGGGCTACGTTATCCCCGGAGGAACCATGATGAAGCTCGGTCTCGCCGCCCTCGTCTCCTTCGCGCTCCTGGGGCCCCAGGACCGGGACAAACTCCGCGAGGGCCTCAAGGACACCGAACTGCGGGGAGCCTGGATCTACGATGACCTGGACGCGGGCGTCGCGGAAGCGAAAAAGACCGGGAAGCCCCTCCTGGTCGTGCTCCGCTGCGTCCCCTGCGTCACGTTCAAGGGCTTCGACAAGTCGGTCGCCTCGCGGGAAGATCCGGACCTGGCCGCCCTCATGGACAAGTTCGTCTGCGTCCGCATCGTCCAGGGCTACGGCCTGGATCTGTCGCTCTTCCAGTTCGACTTCGACCTCAACTGGTCCCTCGTCCTGATGAATGCCGACCGCACGATCTACGGGCGTTACGGCAGCAAGTGCGGGGAAAAAGGGAACGCGGCGCGGGTGACGATCGAGGGGTTGCGGAAGGCCCTGGAGGCCGCGCTGGAATTCCACCAGGGGTATCCCGCCAACGCGAAGGACTTCGCGGGGAAGGCCGCAGCTCCCCCGCGCTGGAGGACCCCCGAAGGCATCCCCGACATGAAGAACCGCCCCAACGCCGTGCCCGCCGACGGCAGCCGCGCCAAATGCATCCACTGCCACATGATCCGCGAGGCGGAGCTCTGGACGCGGCGCGCAGCCCGGGAGCCGATCCCGGAATCCCTCCTCTGGGCCTACCCCATGCCCGACGCGGTCGGGCTATCGCTTGATCTGAAGGAGCTGGCGACCGTGAAGTCGGTGACGCCGGGTTCGCCCGCGGAGAAGGGGGGCTTCCAGGCGGGCGACGCGATCCGGAGGCTCGATGGGCAGCCCCTTCTTTCGGTCGCCGACGTCCAGTGGGTCCTCCAGAACGCGTCCGCCCCCTGCACCCTCCAGGCCGATCTCGTCCGGGGCGGAAAGCCGGCCCGGGCGTCCCTCTCGCTCTCCGAAGGTTGGCGCCGCGCGGAGGACTTCACTTGGCGCGTCCAGATCTGGCCCATGAGGCACAAGCTGCTCGGCGTCCAGCCGCTGGAGGCGCTTTCGGTCGACGACCGGCGGAAGCTGGGCGCCCCCTCCGAGGGGCTCGCGCTCCGCATCAAGGGCTTCCCACCCAACTTCGTGAAGGAGAAGAATTCCGAGGCCGCCCAGAAGTTCCAGAAGGACGACGTCATCGTCGAGGTCGACGGACGGAAGGACCTCCCCGGCGAAAGCGGCGTGATCGCCTACCTCTTCCAGAAGAAGCCGGGCGACAGCGTCGAGTTCGGAGTGGTCCGGGGCGGGAAGCCGGAAAAAGTGACGCTGACGATTCCCTGAGCCTTCCGCGGCCGGATCGACGTCGCGTTCTCCCCGCCCGCAACTCGGGCCCTCCCCGCACCTTCCGGAGACGGAGGTTCCGAAAACCGCCGTTCGGGAGGGGAGGCAAACGGGCGGAAGGGCCAGGGGATCCAGGCGGACGCTCTCCTCCTTCTGGCGCTGGCGTTGGCATCGGATCCGTCTTCAGGGGAGGTCCGGCCCAACCGCATCCGGCGGTCCGTCGGCCCCCCGTTCGCCGGCCCCTGGGACCCTCCGGCCGGAAGATCGGCGCCGAGGAGCTCAACCTGCGCCCCGAATATGCCGAAGCTATGGTAGCGGACCGGGGACGAGTGTGACGTTGCGTTTTTCACTTTTCAACCCTAGAATGATCCCGCAGTGCTGGAAGAAGAAGCAGAAATCGGCATCCTGGCCCTGGAAAAGGGTCTGATCAGCCAGGATGCGCTCAACGAGTGCCTGAGCGCCCTTTCGGAGGTCGCAGGCTCCTCGCTGCTCGACCTTCTCAAGAACAAGCTGAAGCCGGACCAGATCGAAGGCCTCCGCAAGGAGGCGATCCACCGCATCCGCGCCCGCGGGGGCGACATCTCCGATCCGTCGCCCGCCCAGACCCCGACCGAGCAGGCGGAAGCCGTGAGCCCGGCGACCCCCGTTCCTGCCGCGTCGGCGCGCTCGGGCGAGTCCGGCGAATCGGCCTCCGCCGTCCTTCCCGCGGAGGTCCTCCGGGCGACCCGCGATGTGAACAACGTCATGGGCAAGTTCGTCCGCGTTCAGGACATCGGCCGCGGAAGCCATTCCTCCGTCATGAAGGCCTGGGATTCGGAAGCCGGCCGCTACGTCGCGCTTAAGATCATCAAGGAGGGCGGCGGCAGCGAGCACATTGCGCGCTTCCTGAAGGAGGCCAAGTCCCTCGTGGGGCTCCAGCATCCGGGCATCGCGACCGTGTATGAGGCCGGCAAGGTCGAGCTCCCCGAAGGGACCCGCGCCT
>DATGFI010000592.1:0-3012 GCA_035309205.1 Planctomycetota bacterium
AACCGTGATGATGATCGTCTTGTTGCTGTTGGCGAAGCTGAAGGTCGGGTTGGCGGCAATGTGCCCGAGCGACTGGGCGGTCCCGGTCACGGTCAGTGTCGATCCCGAGGTCATGCTGGGATCCCAGGTCATGTTCAGCCCGTTGGGAATGATCAGCCGGATGTGGTTGGAGCTGTTCCAGTATCCGGCGGCGCAGGTGACGGTAACGCTCGGGACGGGGGAGGGCAGGTCGCCCTGGTGATAGCTCGCGTTGCTCGACATGGACACCGACTGCGCCTCGGCCGCCGCGGCGCCGGCGAATAGAACGGCCACCGCGACAATCGCCCCGAGGAATCCGCTTCGACGACCCATCATCCGTCTACTCCGAGAATACATCCATCCATTCCAATTTTCACCCCCAGGCGGCGCCGATGCCGCCCAGAACTCCCTGGATTATTTGAAAGGCGGCCCGCGCAGGAAGATGTCGGCCGCGCCGTTGGTATCGTCATCGACGGCATTCGTCGCCTGGGACCAGAACGCGATGTAGCGGCCGTCGGCGGAGTACGCAGGAGCGGCCGACTGGCCGTCCAGCTGGCCGCCGAACGTCTGGACCGACTCCCGGCTCGTCGTGAGCGTGGTGCGGTTTCTCAGGAAGATGTCTTCCACCCCGTTGGTATCGCCGTTGACGAGCGCGGACGACGCGGACTGCCAGGCGATCTTCGTCCCATCCCCGCTGATCGACGGGTGATCGCAGCTGGCCCCGCCCGTGGCCCCCGAGGTGTGAACGGACAGGACTTCCGTAAAGGGGGTGAGGCCATTCCAGAACCGGAAGTAGATGTTCGGCGTCTGCTCCTGGGCCGCGGGATGGAGGTTGCCGGCCAGACTGCTGAAGGACACCATCTGGCCGTCGAGGCTGATCGTGGGCGAGCGGCTCAGGCCCTTCAGGGTCGGATCCGAGCCCGCGAATTCGACGGAGCAGCGCACGGTCCGGTTGGTTCCCATTTCGCGGACGAACACGTCCGGGACGCCGTTGGTGTCGAGGCCTCCGTCCTGGCTGAAGACGACCAGATTGCTGGCGGTGGACGCGAAGGCGATGACCGATCCGTCGGCCGAGATGCAGGCGTTCGTGCTGTCCCCATTCCCCTTGTTCGAGGGACCGGAGCCCGGAGCGGCTCCGGAGACCATGCTGACCAGAGTGGTGGGGAAGCCGCCCCCGACGTTCAGCCAATCCCGCACATAGATGTCCGCGAAGGCATCGTTGTCGTCTCCGCCGGCGACCACCCCGTCGAGGAGGTTCGACAGCGACTCGAAGACCACGAAGTTGCCGTTGTTGGAGATCTTGGGGTTGTTGCAGTTCTGGTCCGCCACGAGGCCCGCGTTCGAGGATCGCGAGACCAGGGTCGTCGTCCCCATCTGCATGTCCCGGACATAGATCTGCCGGACGCCGGCCGGAACGCTGACGCTGGTCGAGTCGAGGTTGGTCGCGAAGGAGGAGAAGGCGATGTAGCGTCCGTCGCCGGACATCGAGGGCGTGCCGCTGGCCCCGTTCGCCAGTCCCCCGGTGTTGCTAACCGAGACGAGGGTCAGGGTCCGGTTGACGTTGTCCCGGAGGAAGACATTCGAGAAGATGCCCGTCCCGCCGGGGATCATGTTCGACGCCTTGGAGGTGAAGGCGACGAACCGGCCGTCGTTCGAGATCCCGATGGAATCGGCGACACAGTCGAGATTACCTTCCGTCCCCGTCGAACTGAGCGAGATGCGCACGGTATTCTGGATGACGGGCTGGGTCTGGTTGACCGACTTCTTGCAGCCGGACATCCCTCCAAACGTCGCGAGGAGACCGAGCGAGACAAGAGCAAAGATGATTGCGCTGGACCTCATGGATTCGAACCCTCGATGACGACTAAGTCTAACGGCAGGGGCAGGTCCATTCCAGAATTTATTATGCGTGCCCGGCCCGATCCCGTCCTTGATTCGGGTTTGGGGGCGGACTAGGATAAGCCCCGGTGCGACCCAACGATTCACTCCGCGCGAAGCGTCCTCCCGCCCGGGCCTCCTCCCTCCTGGGAATCGCAGCCCTGGTGGCACTGGGGGTCCGTCTCGGGGAGGCCCGTTCGACTGAACCTCAGTCCGGCGATACCGACCGCTACTTCCCGAGAGTCCTCACCCCGATCTACGAGTTTGGTCACCCCGGACCGGAGCCGGGCCTCCTTCGGCTCCCGTCGGGTCTGGCGGTCGGGAAAGAGGACTTCCTCTATATCGCCGACACCGGGCATCACCGGATCCAGATCGTCGCAATGAACGGCCTCCCTCGCGGGTCCTTCGGCCGCTTCGGCCAAGGGCCCGGGGAGTTCTCGTTTCCGTCCGCGCTCGGAGCCGCGCCGGATGGAGCGATCTATGTCGCCGATCTCGCCGGACGGCTTCAGGCCTTCTCCCCGGAGGGCCAGTTCCTGAAGGCCTGGGACGGATTCCGCGGGCCCCGGGGCGTGGCCGTCTCCGCTGATCGAATCTTCGTCACCGAAGGCGATCTTCACCGGATCCGCGTGCTCTCCCGGAAGGACGGGACGGACGAGGCTTGGGGAGGCCTGGGAGTCCAGCCCGGCCGCTTCCTGTCCCCGACCGGGATCGCGGTCGATGAGGAGGGGGCCATCTACGTCGCCGACACGGGAAACCATCGGATCCAGAAGCTCGGAGCCGACGGAAAGCCCCTCGCCCAGTGGGGGACCTGGGGAGCCCAGGGAGGCCTCCTGTCCTTCCCGACGGGGCTCGGCTATGCCGCCGGCCGGGTGACGGTTGCCGACACCGGCAATCACCGCCTCCAGGTGTGGGACCGTTCCGGGACCTTCCTCCGGCAGTGGGGGGCTCCTCCGGCCGTGGCCGGCCAGGGAGCCGGCCGGCTCCACTTCCCGGAAGCCCTTGCGGTCACGCCCTCCGGGGGCCTGATCGCCGTGGCGGAGCCCGTCGACTCCCGCATCCAGGTTTTCGGGAATCGGGAGGTCGATTCGGGCCGGCGGGTGAACGACCTTCCCTGGT
>DATGFI010000593.1:0-3937 GCA_035309205.1 Planctomycetota bacterium
ATCAGCGTGGCTCAGGCAGAAGCGCTCCTCTACTCCACGGTGTCGGAACAGGCCGACATCCGGCGCCAGAGGGCGGATCTCGAGCATGCGTTGGCCATCCTGATGGGAAAGGCGCCCTCCGAATTCGCGCTTCCGGTCAAGTCGCTGGACATCGACCTCAAAATGCCGAAAGTCCCTGCGGGCCTCCCCGCGGAGCTTTTGCGTCGCCGTCCGGACGTGGCCGAAGCTGAACAGAACCTGGCCGCCGCCAGCGCCCAGATCGGAGTGGCCGTCTCGCAGTATTATCCGGATCTGCAGCTGACGGGAACGGCCGGTTGGGAAAGCATGGATTTCCGCCACCTCCTGAACTGGCAGAGCCGCATCTGGTCCATCGGCGCCTCGTTCGCTCAGCCGATCTTTGAAGGCGGCCGCATCGATGCGTCGGTCGAGCAGGCCCGGGGCCGCTATGCGGAGCTCCTGGCGGTCTACCGCGGTCAGGTGCTGATCGCCTATCGCGACGTCGAGGACGCCCTGACCGACCTGCATCTCCGATCGGAAGCCGCTCAGTCGCTGACCCAGGCGGTGAGTTCCTCCCGCGAGTACCTGACGCTGGCGGAAACGCAGTACCAGCAGGGCCTGATCAGCTATTTCCAGGTCATCGACGCCGAACGCACCCTGCTGGGCAACGAGCTCTCCGCCGCCCAGCTCGCCAGCCAACGGATGGTCTCCATGGTCCTGCTCATCAAGGCCCTCGGCGCGGGATGGGAGGAGGGCGCGCCGCTGCCTGCGGTCCAGGAACCCTGATGAGATCTTTCGGAGAATAAGCCCCGGCGTCACCGCATTCTAGAAATGCCATGGTCATCGATGTCGACGTCGTCTCCGATGCGATCTGTCCCTGGTGTTTCGTCGGCAAGCGGCGCCTGGAGAAGGCGATCTCGGCGGTCCAGGGCAGGCACGAAATCCGGGTCCACTGGAGGCCTTTCCAGCTCAATCCCGGCATGCCCAAGGAGGGCATGGACCGCAACGAGTACCGGAAGCGGAAATTCGGCAGCGAGAAAATCGTGGCAGATCTGGACCGCCGGATGATGGCGGTCGGCGCACAGGAAAATATTCCCTTCGCCCTCGACAAGATCCAGAAAACCCCCAATACGTTCGATGCCCACCGGCTGGTCTGGTGGGCCGGGCGGATCAACGACCAGAACTCCGTCGTCGACGGGCTCTTTCGGGCCTTCTTCACTCAGGGACGAGACATCGGGGATCGGTCGGTCCTGGCCGACATTGCCGGGGAAGCAGACCTGGATCGGAAAGCGGCCGCCGCCTTCCTGGATAGCGATGTAGGAGTCTCCGAAGTGCGGCTGGAGGAGACGAAGGCCCGGAACCTGGGAATCGAAGCGGTACCCTTTTTCATGATCGGCGGGCGTTTCGCCGTCGCCGGAGCCCACGAGTCGGACAGCTTCCTCGATGCTTTCGGCGAACTGGAGAGGATTGCGGCGACCCGCTGAGGCTATAATGGCAGCCGATGAGCGTCCGCATCGCCGTGCTCCTCGCCCTCGCGGTTGTGCTGGGCAGCGCAGCCAACGCCGTTTCCCCCCGCGGCCTTTCCTGGAGCCATCCCCTGGGCCAGGGACTTCGAGCCAGCATCCTTGAGGCCGGACTCCACCCCGTCGATCTTCGCCAGCTTTCGGACCTGATGCGGGAAGATCGGGTAAGGCTCCTCGACGCCAGGCCCGCCGGAGAGTACAAGATCGGGCATCTTGCCGGGGCACAATCCCACCCCTGGAGGGACATCGAAGAGGGGAAAGCCCCCCTCCCCCCCGCGGCAGGCCCGACCGTGGTCTACTGCTCCAACGAGTTCTGCGACGACGCCCTGCGTCTGGGCCGGCTCCTGGTCCGGCGGGGCGATCGCGACGTCGGCGTCCTGGTCGACGGTTACGACGGATGGTGGAATCGGAAGTGGCCCGTTGAGCAGGATTGACCGCATCCTGGAGGGGGCTCTGGGTCTGGCCTTCCTGGCCGCCGGGATGCTCAAGGTCCTCGACCCGGCAGAGTTCGCGCTTTCCCTGGCGAAGCTCCGGCTCCTGCCCGCGATCCTGGTCGGCGCCGCCGCGATCCTGCTCCCCTGGGTGGAGATCGTTTCCGGCTTGGCTATCCTGGCGACCCGGCGTTACCGCGAAGCGGCGACGTTCCTGATCCTCGGCTTGCTCGCCATTTTCACGGCGGTGATCCTCGCAGGAATGCTGAGAGGCACGACGGGAGCGTGCGGTTGCTTCGGCAGCGGAATCGCCTTCCTGAACCGCCCCGAGGTGGGGCTGGCGCGGAACCTGGTCCTGATCGCGGCCTGCAGCGTGCTGGTCGCTCGGCGGAGGAAGCCTACCTCTCGATCAGAACCTGCTTCGACGGCTTGAGGTACTGGTCGTTCAGCTTGTCGACGGACCAGAGCAGGCCGCGCGTGATCAGGGTCAGGTACTTGGGATCGCCGACGGTCGCATTGTTGTGTCCGAGCGTCGTGCCGAACACGCGGGTTTTGCCGTTATAAGTGTTCGTCCAGACGCAGATGCAGTCGTCGACCTTCTCCTTGCCCTCCTTGGTCTTGCTGGTCTGCTTGCCGCGGGCCAGTTCCTTGGCCGTGTCTTCGAGCTTTCCGGCGATGTTGTTGTAGAGCTCCTCGTTCACGGTCGTCCAGTTCTCCAGGCCCTTGGTGATCGGGTTGTCCTTGTCCGTGAATGTGATCTCGATGGGCAGCTGAGCGCCGTGTCCGTTGGTGTGGAGCCCCGTGAACTCAAACCAGGCGGTATTCTTCGGATATCCCTCCCCGCGGAAGCTGTGCATGCCGCAGTGCAGGAATACTGCCGGAAGCCCCTCCTTGTGCGGCTTCAGGATTCCGTTGATGACCTCGGTTTCCTTGACGTCTGACTCGCACTCGTCGTGGACGACGACGTCGAAGCCCTTGTACCACTCGGGGTTGTCGTAGACCGGATTCTTGTGCTTGGTTCCCTTGTCGGGGTCGTAGGCGATCGACCAGGTGACGTTGGCCAGCCCCGAGACGCCTTTGGTGATGATGTCCTTCTGCTTTTCGTAGTCGTGGCAGCAGCCGCCGAGCACAAGCAGCGCCCGGATGGGCTTGTCGTCCTGGGTGGCGCGGCCGGCCGAAGGTGCGGCGGCCTGGAGGGCGGCGACGGACATCAAGAACAGCGTTCTTTTCATCATGGCGATCACCTTATGGTTTGAACCCGATCCTTGCAAGCAATTGGTTAGACCTATTACGCCGGCGGGGAGCGGAGAGGTCCGAAATTCGAAGCGGCCGGAGGGAAGCCCTTGGGGAGCAGGCCAGGAAAAGGTCCGCGCACTCCCGACCGGATCCGCTGTTCCAGGAACGCCTTTAGTTTCGCCTCATCGAAACCTTGCCCGATCTGGCCCCACACTCTGGAGTCGGAGGACGTCGGAAGGAACGGTCGCGGCGCTACTGGCCCGCCAGTTCCTCCTCGTTTTGGAGGGTGATGGGCATCGGATATATCAGTGCTTCCAGAGTGATGCGGGAGCTCGGCGTGAAATAAAGCCGCGCCGCAGGCACGATCTGGCCCTCTTCGTTCCTCTCGAGCGTGTTCAACGCCACGGACTCGATCAACCAGCCGTCCATGACGAGGTAGGGGGAGCCGACCCAGGCCTTTCCCTCGGCGTCGCGGATTTCCCTCGACCGGAGCTGGCTGATGTCCCAGAAGACCCTGGGAGAGCCCGATTTGTCCTTGATGGTCCGCATCTGGATCTCGCCGCGATTCACGACGGGTTCGTCGCAGAACAGGACGGGAGCCTGGTCGGAATCCCGAAATCGGAGCCACGTCGTCCCCGCAGCGCCCTTATCAACGGAGGACCGCAAACGGGGCGGGTCCCGCTTCTCTTTCTTGACGTCATTCTGGACTGCGGGAAAGCGCAGTTCCACCGAAGAGCCGCTCATGCGGCC
>DATGFI010000594.1:0-3649 GCA_035309205.1 Planctomycetota bacterium
AGCGCAACCACCGCTCGCGTCTGGGCGGCCTCGCCTACCACTTCGTCATCGGCAATGGTTCCGGCGCCGCCGACGGCGCGGTCGAAATCGGCTATCGCTGGCGCGACCAGATCCCCGGGCCGCACACGAAGAACCAGGAGGTCAATCTCGAGTCCATCGCGATCTGCCTGGTGGGCGACTTCGAGAAGGAAACGCCGACCCGCAAGCAGATGGCGGCGCTCGTGGAACTGCTGGAGAAGCTCTGCCGCGAAGGTCAGATCCCCGCCGACCGGATCCGCTCGCACCGCGAAGTGGACAACGAGACGCTCTGCCCCGGCCGCGGCCTCCCCATCGAGGGGATCCGCTCCGCCGTCGCCGGCCGCCTGGCCGTCGTGACGGTTCGGGCCGCCCGCGGAGCGAACTAGGGCAGTTCCGACACCTTCCACTGCCCCGCCACCAGGCGCCAGTGCATCGTGAGCTCGGCGTCGGGCCGGACGCCCTTCTTGCTGGCCACTTCGCAGACCATTCCGACGCTGGCGGTGTCGCCTGAGACGACGATCGTCCGGTACTGGGGGTTGCGGAACTGGGTGCCCTGCTCGACCTTGTCCGCCACCTGGCGCTGAAAGGCGGCCTCCTCCCCCTGCCTTGCCACGACGAAACTCATGATCTCGGCAACCTGGCCGCGGTTGAAGACCGATATGAGATCCTCGCAGCGGCGGCGCACCTCCATCTCGACCGGACTCAGGTTGGTGAGATGGAAAGTTTTGATGGCCTTCTCGATCTCCAGCGATTCGCGAAAGTGCTTGGCCATCTCGGCTTCTTCCTGGGGCGTCCGTTCCTTCTTGGCCTTCAGGCGGTCGAACTCCCGCTGGGTATAGATGAGGTACTCGCCCAGGACGTCTCGCATGTCCTCGATTTCGTGGTTGACCTTCGCCAGCGACTGCTCCTTGGTGCCCTTCTCCACGTCGGTCGAGCCAGGCCACTGGAGGATCTTTTCGTAGAGCAGCTGCTGGGCATCATGGTAGCGCTTCAGGTGCGGACGGCCCTCGTCCATCCGGCCCGCCGCGAACAGGGCCAGGCCGAGATAGCGATATGCCTGAACCACCCCGGGAGAGTGCGCGATGACGATCTTGAATTCGGAAATGGCGAGTTCGCGCTCCTTCTCCCGGTTGGCGGTGTCGTCCAGGGGGAAGGGGAACGGAAGCACGCTGTTGGCGCGCTGGTAGTGCAACATCGCCAGCCCGTAATGCGGAGCCATGTCGTCGGGGAAATCGGCGATCTTGCGATGGAAGATGTCATACGCGAGGCTGTGGCTTTCTGCCGCGTCTTTGTAGACTTTCTTCACCTCCGAGCTCTTCCCCGCCGCGGCCAGGTCCGCCGCCCGCTTGTACAGCGTATTGCCGTACTCCCGGCTGGAGTTGGCCAGTCCCATCCAGCCTTCCTCGTTCTCCGGGCACTGCTCGACGCAGTTGCTGAACATGATCTTGGCCTGGTCGTAGCGGCCGGCGTTGAACCACTGAAGGCCCAGATCCTTCGACTGTTCCGACTTGGCCCGGTTGGGGCAGTTGCCGCAGGCCGCCAGGCCGGCGAGCAGCGCCGCCAGGACCGTCGTTCCCGTCCTAGACATGCGTGAGACTCCTCCTGATGACTTCCTCGACCGAGGCCTCGCCCTTGACCTCCTTGAGCGCGCGACGGACGGCCTCCTCGGCCTGGCGTCGGTCGTACCCGAGCGTCAGCAGGGCTCCGACCGCGTCCTTAGTAGTGGACGGGTCGCCGGCGTCTTTCCCTGCCGCCGACGGCAGCTTCCCTTTCAGCTCCACGATGAGCCGATGGGCGATCTTCTCCCCGATTCCCCGGATATTCTTCAGAAATGCGACGTCTTCTTCCTCGATCGCTCGGGAAAGCGCCTCAGGCGAAACGCTCGAAAGAATCGAGACCGCCTTGGCCGGCCCCAGCTGCTGGACACCGTCGACGAGCTTGAAGAAGATCTCCCGTTCGCGTTCGGTCAGGAACCCGTAGAGCCGCAGGTCGTCGTCGGAGACCCGGAGAAAGGTGAACAGCTTGACGACGCCTTCCCGAGGAAGCTTCTCGTAGGTGGACAGCGGGATTTCGATGCGGTAGCCGACGCCGTTTACGTCCAGAACGGCATAGTCCGGCTTGCGCACCGCGATGCGGCCGCTGAGGAAATCGTACACGGGCGGGGATTATACCGAAAATCCCAGAGGCCAAAACCCAAAAACACTCGCTCAGGCCAAGAGCTCGCGATAGAGACCCGCATACGACTCGATCATGGTCGATGCAGAGTGGCGCTCCCGGACGTCCCGGCCCGCCCGGGCCGCCAGTCGAAAGGCAAGTTCCCGATCCCCCGCCAGCCGGACGATCGCCTGGGCCAGCGCCTCTGGGTCTGCGGGCGGGACCAGGAGCCCGTTTTGCCCGTCCTGCACGGCATCCCGGACACCACCGACATCCGTCGCCACCACCGGCACCCCCGCCGCCATGGCTTCGAGGATCGCCAGCCCCTGGCTCTCGTACAGCGACGGCTGCGCGAACACATCGAAGGATCCGACCAGCTCCGCACTGTCCCGTTCCCCCGCGAAGGTGACCAGACCGTCCACGGCCAGCAGCGTCGCGCGACTCCGCAGGTCGCCCTCGAGCGCGCCGTAACCGACCAGCACCAGGCGCGCGCCGGGAAGACGCCGGCGCAGGCTCGCCATCGCCTCGAGCAGGTACCGGTGTCCTTTCTCCTCCGAAAATCGGCCGACCGCCCCGATGAGCGGCGAGCCCTCGAACGACCGCGGCCGAGGCCCCGCGAAGCGCTCGCAGTCGATCCCGTTCCTCACGATCACGTACTTCGACGGCGCCGAGAGGCCCAGCGCCAGCTGCTGCTGAAGGTCCGGCTCCGACAGGGCCGTGATCCGGTCCGCGCAGCCCTGGGCCGCCTTGGTGATCCAGCGCAGTGACTCCAGCCTGACCCCCCCGGGGACCCCCGGGATCTTCGCCCCTCGCGAGAAAATGTGCCCGTGCGGTGTGAAGAGCACCGCCGGAATGCCGGCCAGACGGCCGGCCACCGCGGCCAGCACGCCCGCCTTGTACGTGTGCGCATGCACGACGTCCGGCCGCTCTTTCGCGAAGATCCGGGTCAATCGGACGAGCGCCGCCACATCCAGGCGCGGCGAGATGTCGCGGACCAGTTCCGGCACGACGAGGGTTCCCGCCGGAGCGGCCTCCGGGCCCGAGATCAGCCTCTGTTCGAACTCCTCGCTCGGAAGCCGGTCGAGCAGGCAGCGGACAACCTGGTACGCCCCGCCGCGGACGCAGCGCGTGATCACCTGGACGACTCGGAGTCGGCTCACGGAAGATGATTCGCCAAGTATACGAGCGACGCCTGGAGGTCTCCGGGGTCGAGGATGCCGTCGATGATCCCCGGATCGAACAGATCCCGCACGAAGCCCGCCGCATAGGGCCAGCGACGTTCCGGATCCCGAAGCGCAGACCAGGCGGCGGCCGCGTCGAGGGGAAGGAACCGGAGCCTCACGTCCGTGTCGTAGCGGGGGGGGGAGCCGAGGTCCTCCCCCATCGCCCGGCGACATAACAGCGCCGGGAAATTGACCCCGGCCCGCGTCGCCAGCGGCAGCGAGCCCCAGAATCGCGGATTGATCTCCATCAGGCG
>DATGFI010000595.1:0-3824 GCA_035309205.1 Planctomycetota bacterium
ATCCTGGAGCTGGGGAAGGGGCAACGGGTCTCCGAAACGGGGGGGGGAAGGGTCGCCTTCTTTCGGGGGAACCTTCTCCGGCGCGATTCATTTCCGGCCCGATTCCTCGAGGAGACCATGAACAGCGACCTCGTACTGCAACGGCCGACCCTCGTCCTCAATCGGCGCTGGATGCCGATCCGGACCGCGCCGATCCAGGAGGCGATCGGACTCGTGGCCAAGGGCGCCGCGCTCATCCTCGAGCCGGGCTCGTTTGCAACCCATGACCTGGCATCGTGGAACGACGCGAGCCGGGCGAAACTCCGCTTCGGCGACGCGGTCATCCGCTCTCCTCGTCTGGTCCTGGCTCCTCCGGAGGTGATCGTTCTGACGGGGTACGAGGGTCCGGGGGGACGCTCCGTCGTCTTCTCGCGGAAGAACCTCTTCAAGCGAGACCGCTATACGTGCCAGTATTGCGGTCTACAGCCGGGTCCGGAGGAGCTCACGGTCGACCACATTCTTCCGCGCTCTCGCGGGGGCACGTCGACCTGGGAAAACTGTGTACTGGCCTGCGTGGAGTGCAACAAGCGGAAGGCCGACCGGACTCCCGCCCAGGCGGGGCTCAAGCTGCGCAAGGCGCCGCGGAAGCCGTCCTGGAAGTCCCTGGTCCAGGTTCCGCTCCGCGAGCGTCGGGAGTCCTGGGAGCTGTTCCTGAGCCGGGCGTACTGGGAAGTCGAGCTGGATCCGTGAACCGCCTTGCAGGGTCCGTGACGGAGGGGTAAAATTCTCCGTCATGAGACTCTGCCTCGCGTTCTTTCTCCTGTGGGCTCCTCAGGAGGCGGGCAGCGTCTCGGGGAGGGTCGCCGCGCCGGAAGGGGCTGCCCAGAAGAAGCTGCGCATCAAGATCAAGTACTCCGGCCCCGGGATCGCCAACCACAAGGACGCCGATCCCTCTCCGGCCGTGGTGTGGATTGAAGGGGTCGAGCCCTCGAAGATGGAGCCCCGCACGGTCGAGATCCGGCAGGAAGGCATCGAATTCCGCCCGCGCGTCATGGCCCTGCCCGTCGGTTCCACCGTGAACTTTCCCAATGCCGACGATGTCTTCCATAATGTCTTTTCCTACTCGAAGGCTGAAAAGTTCGACCTGGGCAAGTACCCCAAGGGCCAGTCCAAGAGCGTGGAGTTCAAGAATCGGGGACTGGTCGACGTCCGCTGCGAAGTGCACGACCACATGCGAAGCTACATTCACATCTTCGATCACCCGTACTATGCGATCGTGGAGGGGGATGGCAGCTATCGCATTCCGAAGGTTCCTCCGGGCAAGTACACGCTGGTGGCGTGGAAAGAATTCTTCGACCCCGTCCGCCAGGAAATCGAGGTGAAGGCTGACGGCGCGAGAGTCGATCTGAGCCTGTCTTGCCTTCTGGATCGTCCCGCCAACGCGGTCGTCGGCGCGGCCTGCTGCGACGCCCGGTGAGATTCCGAGCCAAGATCTTCCTGGCGATCCTCCTGCCCTCGTCCGCCCTGGTGGCGGCCGCCGTGGTGGCGGCGCTCGCAGGCATCACGCGGACGTATGAGGACACGGCCCAGGAACAGCTGAGGCGGACGCGAATCGCATTTGAAGGGACGCTGTCCGAACAGCTGGACCAGCTCAAGAACCTGAGCCGGTCGTTCAAGGGGGCTCGGTTCGACGCGGCCATTTCGGAGGCCGTCCTTTCCGGCGACGTGGTCGCGCTCCGCAATGAGCTGGAATACCAGTTCGAGCTGGTGGGGCAGTTCCCCAGCTTCTACGAGCTCCGCGACGGCAAGGATAGGGTTCTCCTTCGGAAAAGCCTGGATGGAGCGGGCGACGCCGGTCCGCCGCAGAAATGGCGCGAGGGCGACCACGCCCTGACGGAGTTCGACGGGAAGCCCTGCCTGGCCGTGCGCTTCGAGCACGAGCGGGGGTCTCTCGTGATCGGGAACCTCTTGACCCAGACGCTGAAGAATCTCAAAGACAGCTTCGGCATCGAGCTCGCCCTGGTGGGACACTCGGGCCCCGTCTATTCGTCCAAGAAAGAATGGACCCTCGACCTTGGCACCGAGGGAACGATCTTCATCGCCGGCGATCGTTATCTGGCGATCAAAGGAGCCCCGAAATTCTCGGAGCTGGTGCCGGTGGTCTTCATGGCCAACATGAGCGTGGTGGATAGCGACCGGAAAAGAGTCATTCTGATGGGCGCCGGGGGGTTCATCGTCGCCCTCCTGGTCGCCTCGCTGGTCAGCATCCAGGTCGCGCGCGGGATGTCGAGGCCGATCGAGAGCCTGGTGGAGGCCTCCCGTAAAATCGCCGCAGGCGACTATAAGGTCAAAGTCGACGTTGGCACCCGCGACGAAATCGGCCGGCTTGGGGCGGCCTTCAACGACATGACCGACGGCCTCCGGAAGCGGCAGGAGATCATGGACAAGACCCTGTCCCGGGACGTCGCCGAAGAATTCCTGAAGGGCACCGACCGGCGTCCCGACCGGCGCGTCGTGACGATCGTATTCATGGACATCCGCGGCTATACGAGCGGGACGGAAGGCATGGACCCCGGGGACGTCGTCGTGATGCTGAATGAGCTCATGGACCTGCTCTCCGGCGCCATCGTCCGAAACGGGGGGATCGTGAATAAGTTCCTGGGCGACGGTCTTATGGCGATGTTCGGAGCGCCCAAGCCGCTGGAAGGCCATGCGCTTCGCGCCGTCCGGGCCGGCCTGGAGATGCAGAAGTGGATGGCTCGCTGGAACGACCGCCGCATCGCCCGCGGCCTGCCGGCGTTCTTCAGCGGAATTGGCATCAACACCGGCATCGCAATGTGCGGCAAAGTCGGCGCTCAGGACCGCATGGAGTACACGCTCATCGGCGAAGAGGTCAACCTCGCGTCGAGGATCTGCGGAAAGGCCGCCCCCAAGCAGGTCCTGGTCACCAAGCAGACCTGGGACCAGGTCAAGGAAGAGATGCAGGGCCGCGAGCTGGAGCCCGTCAATGTGAAGGGTCTCAGCTATCCCATCAAGGTCTACGAGGTCTTCGAGTGATCGCCGTGGTGCTGGCGGCCTCTTACGCCCTCCTCCAGGACGAGGCGACGGGGGCCTTCGACTGGGCCCGAGCGCTGGATGACCTGGGCCTGTCGGTGGCCTGGGGCGATTTCTCCGCGGAGCTGAGCGGCGAGCTGGAGCTCGACTTCCTGGTCTTCGGGGAGGAAGCGCCCGGCACGACCCTCGAAGATCCCGTCCTGAGGTCGAATGTCTACAAGCGGATGCGCCAGGAGGAGGGTCGCCAGGGACTGGGCCGCTTCAGCCTCTTCCTGGACGGCGGTTTCCAGAACTGGCTGACGTACGAGGTCGAGGGCCGGGTGGACAAGGGCGAGCCGGCCGAGCCGGGGGAGGCCGTTGGCGCGCGGCTGGAACAGTACTGGGTGCGCGGCAACATTCCCGACTCGACCCTGCTGAACCTCGAGCTGGGCAAGTTCTCGGCGCCGGTCGGCAACTTCATTCCGCGAAGCTCCGCGCGCAAGAATCCCCTGACGACCTTCCCTCTGGTCTACGACCAGGTCACGACCTTCATGAAGAAGAGCGACCGGCCGGCGAACGTGCTGGGCCGCCGGGACCTCCCGGCGGTCAAGGACTGGCGCGTGCCGATCTACCGAGAACTCTACGGGGTCGGCGGCATGGTTTTCGGCACCTGGAAGGATCTCACGGTTTCGATGGCCGTAATGAACAGCGCGCCCGGATCCTGGGTCTTCCAGTGGCCGCTGCATGCGGGGGACTTCCGGGATCCAAATTATTATCTGCACGCCAGCTACGCGGTCGATGCGAGCCTCTCG